>JAYUPV010000202.1:0-7343 GCA_043759865.1 Alphaproteobacteria bacterium
GACAACGACGACCTCGGCCTGAAAGTTTCCGAGAACCCTGTGCTGTCTCAGGCGCTGATGGACATTCCCCCCGCCATCCCGAAATTGCACCGCCAGCTGATGCTGGCCGAGGAAATTTTGAAAATAAAAGGCATGGCAAGCTCCGTGCAAAAGGCCATCAAGCTCGGCGGCGAGCTTGGCGCGTTTCTCGATGAACTGCAGCGCAACGATATTGAACTGAAAAACGTCGAAAAGCTTGCACCGGTGGAGTTCCGCCAGCAATGGTCGCATACCGCCGAATTTTTGAAGATCATCACCGAAACATGGCCTGCCCGTCTTGAAACACTCGGCATGGTCGACCCCGAAGAACACAAAAACGCGCTGATCGAAATTCAGGCGCTGCACTGGCGCACCAACCCGCCCGCAAAACCCATGATCGCCGTGGGTTTTACCGACACTACGCCCGCGATTTTGTCCATGCTGCAGTCTGTCGCAAGCATGCCGCAGGGCGCAGTTGTGCTGCCGGGGCTTGATACTGCGCTCGACCAGAAAAGCTGGGACGTGCTGACGGCGGTGCATCCGCAATACGCGCTGAAAACAACCTTGGGCGTGCTGAAGGTTGAACGGTCTGCCGTGAAGGAATGGCAGACAGATGTTCTCCCCGCTGAATCTCACGACACCGCCGCCGAAAACGTAAACGCCGCGCGCCGCAAGCTGATGCGCGAAACCATGCGGCCCTCCGGCACGGCAGAGGGCTGGAGCGGGTTGAAGGCGCGTAAAAAAAACAAACGCAAAGCGGCAAATGATGACGGCGCAGATGATACCGCGCGCGAGATCGACCCTCAGGCGCTCGCGGGCATGGACCTCATCACCACCATGACCCCGCAGGAAGAAGCCTCTGTCATCGCGCTCAAAATGCGCGAAACGCTGGAAACACCGGGCCGCACCGCGACGCTTGTAACCGGCGACCGCTCGCTTGCGCGCCGTGTGGCGGCGAAACTGAAATACTGGAAGATCGATGTCGAGGACAGCGCGGGAAAGAGCCTTGCCGAAACGCAAAGCGGTATTTTCCTGCTGGCGACGGCCAACATGGCATCCGAAGAATGGTCGCCCATCCCGCTGCTTGAAGCGCTGAAACACCCTCTCGCCGCCAACGGTGAAACTCGCGAGGCTTTTGCGAAAAATGTCGCGGCACTCGAAGACAACGCCCTTCACGGCCCGCGCCCCGGCCCCGGCGCGACAGGTTTGAAAGACACGCTGACAGCCGCCTTCAACCGCGCCGCCCGCCGCCCCAAAGATTCACCCGGTTTCAGGCCGCAAGCCGAGCTGGACGCCCAGAAAAAAGAGCTCCATGACTGGGTCGACCGTTTGCAGCTGGCGGGGAAAAGTTTTTACGAGAAAATGGATTCCGACACCGCGCATCCGTTTGCCGAATTCCTTGACGACCATATCCGCTTTGCCGAGGCGCTGGCGAAAACCGACACCGAAACCGGCGCTGCCCGCCTGTGGCGCGGCGACGAAGGCGTGAAAACCGCTCGCTTCATGACCCAGTTGCGCGAAGCCGCGAAATTCATCCCCGCCGTCTCGGGACGCGATTATCTCGACGTGCTGGCGGGGCTGATGCGCGAAGTGAATTTCCAACCCGCCATGTCGCCGCATCCGTCGCTCAAAATTCTTACGCCCGAACAGGCGAAACTCGCCAAGGCAGATGTGATGATCATGGGCGGCCTCAACGACGAAGTCTGGCCTGCGCGCCCCGATGTCAGCCCTTGGCTGTCGCCCGATATGGTGACGGCGCTGGGCCTGCCGCCTGCCGAAGAATCCATCGGCCGTTCCGCGCACCAGTTCACGCAGCTGGTCGCGAACCCCAATGTGCTGTTGTCGCGCTCCATGCGCTCGGGCGATGCGCCGACTGTTTCATCGCCCTTCCTCACACGCCTGATGATGGTGCTGAAAGGCGCGGGGCTGGATGAAGAAATTGCGAGCAAGAGCCAGCTGCTCGAAATCCACCACGCCATGCACACGCCCGCCGAAGTAACGCCCATCGCGCCGCCCGAGCCGCGCCCGCCCGTGGCGGCGCGCCCGAAGCAATTGCCCGTGACCGGCATCGAAAGCCTGATGCGCGACCCGTATACGGTGTATGCGAAATACGTGTTGAAAATCCGCCCTCGCGCGCCGCTCGACGCCAGCCCCAGCGTGTCGGAGCGTGGTACGTTTACGCATGACGCGCTCGATGCGTTCATGAAAAAATACCCCGACAAGCTGCCCGACAACGCGTATGAAGAACTTTTGAAGCTCGGCGAAGAAGCGTTCAAGGAACGCATGAACAACCCCTATGTGCAGTCGTTCTGGATGCCGCGTTTCCAGCGTATCGCAAAGTGGTTCGTGAAGTTTGAAGCGGAACGCCGCGAAATGACCAAGAACCTCGGCACCGAAGTGCATGGCAAACTTGAAATCGATATGGGCAACGGCGAGAAATTCATCCTCACCGCCATCGCCGATCGCATCGACCGCGACGAAAACGACCTTGCTGTGGTCATCGATTACAAGACCGGCGGCATTCCCACGCAAAAGAACGTCGCGCTCGGCATGTCGCCGCAGATGACGCTTGAAGCACTCATCGCCTTCACCGGCGGCTTCGACGGTGTTGATGCGACCGATGTGGGCGATGTGCAGTACTGGAAGCTTTCGGGCGGTCGCCCCGCCGCCGAAGTGACCAAAGTGCGTGGCGACCCAAAACAATTGATGGAAGAAGCAAAAGAAGGCGTGACCGAACTGGTCAAAGCTTTCAACAAAAAAGAAACGCCTTATCTTTCCACTCCGCGCCCCGAATTTGCGCCGCGCTATCACGACTATGAACATCTCTCGCGCATCGGCGAGTGGAGCACGGTGAAACAGACCGGCACGAAAAAGAACACCAAGAAAACCACCACCACGCGCCGCTCGCCCGCCGCTGGCAAGGGAGGGCCGAAATAATGGCAACGCCCGAAAAGAAAAAACCCGAAGCAAAACAGTCGCGCCGTCGACCCGACCCGAACGTGGTGCAGCGTCAGGCTTCCGACCCGTCGGCCTCCGTTTGGGTCACGGCATCGGCCGGCACAGGCAAGACCAAAGTCCTCACCGACCGCACGCTGCGCCTGATGCTCAATGGCGCAAAGCCCGACCAGATTTTGTGCCTGACCTTTACCCGCGCCGCCGCGTCTGTCATGACCAACCGCATCAGGGAAGAACTTAGCACCTGGGCGACCTGCGACGACGACACGCTGGAAGACAAGCTGACGAAACTGACCGGCCGCACGCCCGATGCCGAAACGACAACGCGCGCGCGCCAGATGTTCGCCGAATTCCTCGATGCCTATGGCGGCATGCGTATCCAGACTATCCATTCGTTCTCGCAATCGCTGTTGCGCCGCTTCCCGATTGAATCGGGCATCCCGCCTTATTTCGACGTGATGGATGACCAGACCTCGGCGGAAATGCTGCGCGAGGCGCAGGCCGATGTGTTGCGCGAAATCCAGAAACACCCCAGCACGCCGCTCGCCAAGGCCGTCAACATGGTCACGCCCGAAATGTCGGAAGACGATTTCTCGGGCCTCGTCGGCGATCTCACCTATCGCCGTGGGCAGCTGTTCTCCATCTTCGATAAACATGGCGGTGTGGAAGAAACGATTGACGCGGTTTATACGCATCTGAAAGCGCCCAAGGGCCTCGATACCAGCATCATGATGACCCAGCTCAATTCGGGCTTGGGTTTGAACGGTCACGCGCCCGACATCAAGGCGCTGAAAGAAGCGGCGGATATTCTGGCCGGCGGCACACCGGGCGACCTTGAAAAAGCGAAAATGATCAAGGCGTGGATACTGCACCCCGAGCAGCGCGGCGATTTGTTCTGGGACTATGTCAGCGTTTTCCTGACCAAGGACAACGACCCGCGCAAACGTCTGACGACGAAAAACACTGCAGGCGCGCAAGACGCGCTTGAAAAAGAAGCGGCGCGGCTCATGGAAGGCATCGAGATGATCTCGACCATGAACGTGGCGCGCGGCACCGAAAGTATTTTGCGGCTCACCGGCGCGATACTCGAAAAATATACCGAGAAAAAACGCAGCCTGAACCTGCTTGATTACGACGACCTCGTGCACCACGCCAACCAGATGATGAACCAGCCGAACGCCGCGGGCTGGGTGCTGCAAAAGCTGCCGGGCAACCTGAAGCACATTCTGGTCGACGAAGCGCAAGACACGAACCCCGACCAGTGGAACCTCGTCACCTCTATCGCGCGCGAATTTTTCACCAACCCCGCGCGCCAGCAGTCGAAAGACAACACGATATTTGTGGTCGGCGACGAAAAGCAGTCGATCTTCAGCTTCCAGCGTGCCGACCCCAAGGAATTCGCGACCAATAAAAAAGTTTTCGCCGACCTCGTAAAACAGGCGGGCGGGCGCTGGCGCGAAGTGGAAATGGAAATCGCGTTCCGCTCAAGCCCCGCCGTGACGCGCGCGGTCGACGCCGTTTTCGCGCGCCCTGAAGCGTCGGACGGGTTGTTCTTCAACGAAGAAGAAAAGGAAAAACAGGTTCACCATACGCCCTTCCGCACCGGTCAGGCCGGCGTGGTCGAGGTGCATCCGATTGTGCGCGCCGCCGAACAGCCTCCGACGAAGCCGTGGTCGCTGCCCCTGCAAATGGAAGGCGGCAACGACACCGCCGCCGAAATTGCCGACAAAATCGCAGATCAAATTAAAGGCTGGCTCGATAGCGGCGAAAAACTTGAATCGCGCAAGCGCCCCATCAACCCTGCGGATATTTTGATATTGGTGCGTCGCCGCTCCGAGTTTGTGGACGACATGGTGCGCGCGCTGAAAAAGCGCGACATTCCCGTGGCGGGTGCCGACCGCATGTCGCTGCGTGAACAAATCGCCGTGATGGACCTTGTCGCGCTTGGCGAAGTTTTGCTGTTCCCGAAAGACGATTATAAACTTGCATCCGTGCTGAAATCGCCCATTCTCGGCATGAACGACCAGCAGCTCGAAGACCTCGCTCTTGGCCGCACCGGCTCGCTGTGGGAGGCGCTCGAGAAAAAGGCCCTCGAAAATAAAGACGCAAAAGCAGGCGAGGCCGGCGTTATCTACAAAGATGTGTTCGAATACCTGAGCAGCCTGAAGGCGAAGCTGAACACCGAACGCCCGTATGAATTTTATTCCTCTATTCTCATGAATGCCGCACCCGGCAACACCAAATCGGGCCTGAACGCGATGTATGCGCGGCTTGGCTTCGAGGCCGAAGACCCGCTGGTCGAATTCATGAACGCGGTCGAGAAATACGAGAAAGTCCACACACCTTCACTGCAAGGATTTATTGCATGGCTCGATGCAGGCGAAGCGGAAGTGAAGCGCGAAATCAATTTGAACCCCGAAGCGCCGCGCGTGCATATCATGACCGTGCATGGCGCGAAGGGGCTTGAATCGCCCATCGTTATACTGCCCGACACGACCGGCCTGCCCGAAGACAACAACCGCGCCCGCCCGCGTTTCCTGTGGCCGGATGCCGAGCGCGATGTGCCGCTGTGGGTGCCGCGCTCCGACCTTGAATCAAAGGCCTTCGCGCATGAACGCCAGAAATCGGAACTGGAACGCGACCGCGAATTCCGCCGGTTGATGTATGTCGCCATGACCCGCGCGGCCGACAGGTTGTATGTCTACGGCTACCAGAACTCCGACCGCAATTCCGAAAAGACATGGTATTCGCTGATCCGCAAGGGTATCGCGCAAGGCCTGAAAGACGATGTCGAGCATATCGACGCGCCCGCGAACGACAACAAGCCGCTTGCCGCCGCTTTCAACCCCAATGCGAAACCGGACGACAAGGCAACACCCGCCGCTAAAGCCGCACCCCCGCTGCCCGAACAGGAAAAGCCCGATGACGACAGCGTGCTGCGCTTCAGCGTGAAACAAACCGCAAAGCCGAAGCCCGATGGTTTGAAGCCGCTCGGCAAGGCGAAACCTGTCGCCATTCCTGTCTGGGCGCGCACCATGCCGCAGGCTGACCAGGCGCCCGTCAAAAAGTTCCGACCGTCGGAATACAAAGCTTCGAACGACGATTACAGCGCGCCCTCGCCGTTGGAGGCCGAGAAAGAGCAATATCACCGCCGCCTTGGTACAGTTGTACATGAGCTGTTCGAGTTCCTGCCCGCGCTGCCGCCGATTGAGCGTGAAGCAGCCGCATGCAAGCACCTCGCCAAGCCCGCGCACAACCTGACACCCAAAGACCAGGATGCCGCCGCGAAGGAAGTGATGAAAATATTGAACGACCCCGAATTCGGCGTGCTGTTCGGCCCCAATTCGCGCGCCGAAGTTTCCATCACAGGCCTGTTCGACAAGGACGGCCAGAAGCAGATGATGTCTGGCCAGATCGACCGCCTTGTGGTCGACGACAAGCAGGTTATCATCATCGACTTTAAAAACTCTATCCGCCCGCCAAAAAACCTCGACGAAGTGTCGGAAAAATACGTGGTGCAGATGGCGGCGTATCGCTTGGCGCTTCAGCAGATATACCCCGACAAAGAGGTCAAGGCCGCGCTGCTTTACACCCGCACCGCGAAACTGGTGCCCGTGCCGAACAAGCGCCTCGACGCTGCCCTCGACAAAATCGGCCTCAAGCCCTATAAAAAGCCGGATGCGCCGAAGCCGCCGAAGCCTTAAATTTCTTTTATAAATTTGCGCGGGATAGGGGACAAAGAAATGACAGACAAACTCGGTTTCATCGGCCTTGGAATCATGGGCTTGCCCATGTCGCTGAACCTGCGGCGGGCAGGTTTCGAGGTTGCCGTTTATAACCGCTCGCCTGCGCGCGCCGCACCGTTGAAGGATGCAGGCGCGAAACTGTGCGCGACACCGCAGGAAGTCGCCGAAAACGCCGATGTCATTTTCATCTGCGTGTCCGACACGCCCGATGTCGAAGGGGTTTTGTTTGGCGAGGGCGGCGTGATTCATGGCGCGAAGGCGGGGTCGGTGGTGGTCGATATGAGCACCATTTCGCCGGAAGCGACACGTGGCTTTGCAGAGAAACTGGCCGCCAAAGGCATCGGCATGATCGACTCTCCCGTCTCGGGTGGTGAATCGGGCGCGATTGCGGGCACACTTTCCATTATGGCAGGCGGCAAGCCCGAGGTGTTCGCGCGCGTGAAACCGTATTTCGAGAAAATGGGCAAGAACATCGTGCTGGTCGGCGACAGCGGCGCAGGGCAGGTGGCGAAGGCCTGTAACCAGATTGTGATTGCCGTCGCCATCGAAGGCGTGGCCGAGGCATTGCTGCTGGCCGAAAAATCAGGCGTAGATGGCGCAAAAGTGCGCGAAGCGCTGATGGGC
>JAYUPV010000203.1:0-5858 GCA_043759865.1 Alphaproteobacteria bacterium
CATAATCTGGGCAATTGGTTGTCGCGCGGGGCTTGAGGGGGCGAAAGGCTGCGCAGGGGCGGGCCTGTGTCTTCTCCGCCCAGTAAATTCTTGCGATTCAACACCCAAGGCCGCTATTTTACGAAGATATTTTCAAGAGGACATCATGACCATCGATTACGGCACGACCATCCATCTCCCGAAAACGGATTTCCCGCGCAGGGGCGGCTTGCCGCAGAAAGAGCCGGAGATTCTTAAACGCTGGGAAAAAATGGGGCTGTATGACCGCCAGCGCGCGGCATCGAAGGGGCGCGAAAAATTTGTGCTGCATATGGGCCCTCCGTTCGCCAACGGGCACATCCACCTTGGTCACGTTCTCTCGACCGTTTTGAAAGACATCGTGTGCCGCAGCTATCAGGCGCTCGGCTATGACTCGCCGCTGGTGCCGGGGTTTGACTGCCACGGGTTGCCCATCGAATGGAAGATCGAGGAAAAATACCGCTCCATCAATTCCAACGTGAAAAAAGAAGACATCGGCGCCGCGAAATTCCGCGAAGAATGCCGCGCCTTTGCCGAAGGCTGGGTGAAGGTGCAGTCGGAAGAATTCCAGCGCCTTGGCATTTTCGGCGATTTCAAGAAACCGTATTTGACCATGAACCCGAAATCGGAAGCGCTGATCGCGCAGGAAATTCATAAATTCCTGCTGAACGACGGGCTGTATCGCGGATCAAAGCCCGTCATGTGGTCGGTGCCCGAACAAACCGCGCTCGCCGAAGCGGAAATCGAATACAAGGACATGACGTCGGATACGGCGTTCGTGAAGTTCCCCGTGAAAAAAGGCCCTGCGGCTTTCGAAGGCGCGAGCATCGTCATCTGGACGACGACCCCGTGGACGCTGCCCGGCAACCGCGCTGTGGCGTTCGGCACGGAGCTGAATTACAAAGGCATTGTGGTAAAGTCCGCCGCCGAAGGCAGCCTTGCCAAGACCGGCGACAAGCTGTTCGTGCTGGAAGAACTTTGCGACAACCTTTTGAAAGCCGGCGGCATCACATCGCATGATGTTTTCTGGAGCGGCAAGGGCGCAGAATTTGCGGGCGTTATCTGCCATCATTGTCTGGCTGGAAAAGGCTACGAGTTTGACGTGCCTGCCCTCGCCGCAGATTTTGTCACGACCGACACCGGCACAGGCTTTGTCCACATCGCCCCCGGCCATGGTGAAGACGACTATCGCCTCGGACTGAAGAACAACATCGAAGTGCCGCATACCGTGAAGGGCGACGGCACTTACTTCGAAGACGTGCCGCTGTTCGCGGGTATCCCCGTCTACATGCCCGACGGCAAAAAAGGCTGGGCGAACAAAACCGTGCTGAACGCGATTTTGGAGAATGGCAACCTTATTGCCAAGGCGCAGATCCAGCATAGCTATCCGCATTCGTGGCGGTCGAAAGCGCCGGTTATCTTCCGCAACACGCCGCAATGGTTTATCTCGATGGAGAAAAACGACCTGCGGGTGAAGGCGCTTGAAGAAATCAAGAAAACCCGCTGGGTTCCCGCGCGCGGCGAAAACCGCATTGCGGCGATGGTGGAACAGCGCGGCGACTGGTGCGTGAGCCGCCAGCGTTCGTGGGGCGTGCCTATCGCCATTTTCGTCGACAAAAAAACCGGCGAGCCTTTGCAGGACGTCGCAGTGTTGAAAAACACCATCGACATCTTCATGGCCGAAGGCTCGGACGCATGGTTCAAGCGCCCGCCCGCCGATTTCCTGACCGCGAAATACAAAGCGGAAGATTACGACCAGGTGATGGACATCATCGACGTCTGGTTTGAATCAGGCTCGACGCATGGCTTCGTGCTGGAACAGCGCCCCGACCTAACATGGCCGGCGGATTTGTATCTTGAAGGCTCCGACCAGCATCGCGGCTGGTTCCAGTCGTCGTTGCTTGTCGCGACAGGCACGCGCGGCGCTGCGCCGTTTAAGGCCGTCCTGACCCACGGCTTCATCCTGGACGAAAAAGGCTACAAGATGTCGAAATCGGTGGGCAACGTGACTTCGCCCATCAAGCTGATGGAAAACTACGGCGCGGATATTTTGCGCCTCTGGACTGCCGACAGCGACTACACCGAAGACATCAAGTTCGGCGAAAACATTTTGCAGGCACGCGTAGACGTTTACCGCCGCATCCGCAACACGTTCTGCTATCTGCTCGGCTCGCTCGACGGTTTCAAGCAATCCGACCGCGTGGCGCATAAAGACCTCGGCGACCTCGACAAGTGGGTTTTGCACCGCCTGTTCGATATCGACCAGACCGTGCGCCAGTGCATCCGCGATTTCGACTTCCTGAAACTGACGACCACCGTGCATAACTTCTGCGCGCGCGACCTGTCGGCTTTCTATTTCGACGTGTGCAAGGATGCGCTTTATTGCGAAGCGCTCGACAGCGACAAGCGCAAGAGCATCGTGACGGTGCTGGACCATGTGTTCAACCACCTCGTCCACTGGCTCTCGCCCATTTTGTGCTACACGACCGAAGAAGCGTGGCTCAGCTACAAAAGCCTGACGCTTGAAGACCAGAACGAAAGCATCCACCTCTCGACCATGCCCGTCGCGCCCAGGGAATGGGAAGACAAGGCGCTGGCCGAGAAATGGGAAAAAATCGCGGCGGCGCGCAGCGTGGTCACGGGCGCACTCGAAATCAAACGCGCGGAAAAACAAATCGGCGCGTCGCTTGAAGCAGCCCCGAAAGTTTTCGTCGCCGACACCGCGCTTGCGGCTGTGCTGAAAACCATCGGCTTTGCCGATATCTGCATCACCTCGGGCATTGCGCTGCAGGAAGGAAAAGCACCCTCGGGCGCGTTTACCCTTACCGGCGTTGAAGGCATCGGCGTGGTGTTCGAGCGCGCCGACGGCGTGAAATGCGGGCGCTGCTGGAAATACACCAGCGATGTCGGCTCCTCCCTCACCCATCCCTCCGCCTGCGCGCGCTGCGCGGAAGTGGTGGCGAAGGAAGCAAAATCGGCGGCGGCGTGAAGCGAGGCTTTAGCCGACCGGCGACGGTGCGCCTGTGTCCGGCGGGGCGGTGACGATGCGCGGCACATCGGCGTCGTAGACAGCACGGTCGAATTTTTTGTCGAACAGGCTGTAGACTTCCTGCAAGCTCCGGTCGCGGTCGCGCTTGCCGGCTTTCATGACATAGAAAATGTTTTCGTTGTACTGCGCGGCCTCGGGGAAGGTGGCGGCTGCCGACTTGTCGGGGCTGGCGCGCATTTCGTTAATGAAATAAATCGCGTCATGCGCGCCGAGGAAATGGGCGAGATACATGTCGGTGCGCCCGACGGAGCCGCCATCGACAAAACAGTTTTCCTTGCCACGATTTCCTTTTTGAAAATGCGCGCTGAACAGCGACGACAAATGCGGGTCTTTACGCATTTCCATGATCTGCTGGCGCACAACGGGGTTGTTGATACGCGCTTGAGAGCGGCCGAAATCGTCTTTGTAAAGCTCGACTTCCGATGAAAGCGCGCCTAGACCATATTTGTCGCCGTGCAGCAGTATCATCCAGCTCCAGGTGCTTTCGATGAATTGATAGAGGCCGGTTGCTGTCGAGGTGCTGGCGCGGATGCGGTGGCTGAAACCGCTTTCGGCCTCGGCCAGCTCCATCATGTAACCGAATTCGAGGTCGCTGCGCTCGGCTGCCATGTGTATTGCGCCGGTCGCCACGGCAGGCACGATGAACTGCCTGCCCTCGCGCCGTGCGCGGGCGGCGGCGTCTTTTAATGTCGTTGCCTCTGCCTCCGACAAAACACCGGTGGGGTTGCGGTCGCCGTACAATAACTGGAATTCGCGGATGGCGATGGCCGCATATGTGCCCTTGACGCCATCTGCCCCGCCCGCGCCGATGTCGAAACCGATGGCGGCGAGATCCAGCTGCTCCTGCTTCACCACAGGGTCGGCGAAGGGAACTTTGGGGTTTACCACCGCCGATAGGTCAGGCTTGTTCTTCAAATATTCGCCAGCCATCAATGCCGACAGGCGCGGCTGGTGTTTCAGGTCGAGCAGCTGGCGGTGGATGAAGGGATTGCTGACGGTCGGGATTGTTTTTCCGTCTTTCACTTCAAGTGTGATGTGCTGCGCGTAAACGCCAAGGCCGTATTCCGCGCCGTAGGTTTTGACGAGGTAAAGCCATGACGCATTGTCGAACTTGAACATATCGGCGGGGGCGGCACCGGTCGCTGCAACACCGCCAATCGCGCCGCCGGCGCGCATGGTGGCGACAAGGCGGTTGAAATCTGCGCCTGTGCGTTGTGATGCAAGGCGCAATGCTGCGGCCTGTGCGGTGGTGATACCTTTGAGCTTTGCGTCGTTCTGCGCCTGTTCGGCATATTTTGTCAGCTGCGCGGCATCGGTATCATCGAGAACGGTTTTCGATGAAT
Source organism: Alphaproteobacteria bacterium (assembly GCA_043759865.1). Lineage (GTDB taxonomy): Bacteria > Pseudomonadota > Alphaproteobacteria > Micavibrionales > UBA2020 > JAPWJZ01. The sequence continues at coordinate 4,411 of JAYUPV010000203.1, forward strand.
CGCCATCGTAAAGCGGCGCATAGAACATAAGGTATTCGCGCGCGGCGGCGCGGCTGCCATTGCCCTTCAACCCGTCGGCGCGGCCGGGGTTGATGCCGATTTGCTGGAATTCTTTTTGCTGGCCTTTCAAAACCGGCTCGGGCGTAAGGTCGCGTATCGCCATACGGTGCATCGGCGCGAGGGGTTTTTGAAAAGCGGGATAAGCGGGGCAGACGGGCGTAGAATCAACTATAGCCACAACAGCCGTTTCGGGCAGGGGCGGCTGGTCATTGGCATCGCTTGGGCCCGCGGCCATGCCGAAAGACAGCACGGTTGCAGCCGCAACTTTGGTAAAGAGCTTTCGCAAGCCCTTGCGTTTTTGCATCCATAAACCTTTTTGATGGGATGAGTCATAACATAGACGACCCCTCGCCACAACCCGAAAGTTACGTGAATTGGCCGGCCCTTGACATTATCTTGCCATGGGTTTGCACATGCCTTGGCAGCGGCGAAGCTTGACCTATATTTGATGTTACCGATTACAGGGCAACAGCTTAAGGAAAACAGACCATGACCACACCGCAGAACATCGAGGGGCTGAAGGAAATTCTCCCCGACTTCGCAAAAGACATCCGGCTTAATTTGTCGAACGTGATGGCAGTGAGTGATGCTTCGGGTCTGACGCAGAATCAGGTCCTGGGTGTGGCGCTGGCTGCCGCCTATGCAACGCGTAACCCCGTTGTCATCGCGGCGGTCGCAGGTGAAGCCGCCCCCGTGCTGACACCGGAAGCAACCAACGCCGCGAAAGCCGCCGCCACCATCATGGCGATGAGCAATATTTACTACCGTTCCACCTACATGACCGGCGACGATGAAATCGGCAAGCTGCCTGCGGGGCTTCGCATGAATGTCATCGGCAACCCGGGTGTGGACAAGGTGACCTTCGAGCTTTATTCGCTTGGCGTGTCGGCCATCAACGGATGCAGCGCCTGTATCTCTGCCCATTCGCGCACGGTGCAGGAACACAATGTTTCTAAAACCGGCGTGCAGCACACCTTCCGCATCGCCGCTGTTCTTTTTGCTGCTGCACAAGCTGTTTCAATTTAAGGAGAATACCTTTGAGCAAGAAAACCAAAAAAATTATCGAGGCGCTCGAAAAGCTGCTGGCCGATACCTATACGCTGTACCTGAAAACGCAGAACTATCACTGGAACGTCACAGGCCCGAGCTTCAACTCGCTGCACACTTTGTTTCAAGCACAATACGAGGACATGATTTTGGCGAATGACCTGATCGCCGAGCGCATCCGCACCCTTGGCGAAAAAGCGCCGGGCAGCTTCAAGGCGTTTTTGAAACTGACGGACATTAAAGAAGCCGAAGGCCACCCCAAAGCGGTCGAGATGGTGAAAGACCTGGCGCGTGACCAGGAAATTTTGGTGGCCTCCGCCGAAGCGGTACTGAAAGCCGCC
>JAYUPV010000204.1:0-5221 GCA_043759865.1 Alphaproteobacteria bacterium
GGCTGGTTGCACGAGATGAAGGAGCTGACACGCGAGGAAGTGCTGAGTTACTACAACACATGGTACGCGCCCAACAACGCCATCGTTATCGTCTCGGGCGACGTGACGGCGGAAGAACTAAAACCTCTCGCCGAAAAATACTACGGCCCTCTGCCGGTGCGCGAAGTGCCGCAGCGCCTGCGCCCGCGCCCCGCCCCCATCGTGGCGGAACACCAGATCATCATGCAGGACCCGCGCATCGGCCAGCCATCGGCCTCGAAAAACTACCGCGTGCCGCACGGCCGCGAGGCAATGGAGGTGCTGGCGCAGATACTGGGCGGCAGCTCCACCTCGCGCCTTTACAAAAGCCTCGTGGTCGAGCAGAAAGTGGCTCTTTCCGCAGGCGCGGATTACGACGCGGTTTCGCTTGATGATACGAATTTCTCCGTCTTCGTCTCTCCCGCCCCCGGCATGTCGATGCAGCAGGCGCAATCGGCGATCGACAAGGAAATCAAGCTGCTGCTCGACAAAGGCGTGACGCTTGAGGAACTGAACGCGGCCAAAAGCAGGCTCGAGGCCAGTTTCACCTATTACCGCGACAGCTTGCAGGGACCCGCCATGTATTTCGGCCGAGCGCTGGTGAGCGGCCTGAATTTTGACTACATCGAAAACCGGCTGGTGCGCCTCCAGAAACTGACCATCGACGACATCAACGACGCCGCAGACACCGTTTTCAGCTCCAGCGACCTGCCCGTGACGGGCGTGATGCTGCCGCAAATAAAAGCGCCACCGAAAGAAAAGGAAGGAGCCAAGCCATGATCCGCCATTTCCTGCTCGCTTTCTCCCTTCTCGCGCTGCTCGCACAGCCGGCCATGGCTGAAAAAACCAAGGACAAGGTTCTCGATATCGAGGCCGTCAAGACCAAGAGCGGCGTCGAGGCGTGGATCGTCGAGGACAGGACGGCTCCCATCATCGCCATCAGCTTTTCGTTCGAGGGGGGCCTTTCCTACGACCCCGAGGACAAGCCGGGTGTCGGTCGCCTCGTCTCCATCCTTCTCGACGAAGGCGCCGAGAAAATGAAAAGCCAGGAATTCCAGGGCAAGCTGTCGGACAACGCCATAAGCATGTCCTTCACTGCAGGGCGCGACGCTTTTTACGGACGCCTGCTGACCATCACCAAAAACAAGGACCTTGCCTTCGGGCTCCTGCGTTCCGCGCTCACCGCGCCGCGTTTCGACCAGGACGCTATCGAACGCATGAAGAACTCGAACGTTGCCGAGATAAAAGACAACATGGGCAACCCGTCGTGGCTGGTGGCGCGCACTTTCAACGGCATGATGTTCGAGGGGCATTATTATTCGCGCCCCGGCTTCGGCAACCTTGCCAGCATGGCCACCATCACCCGCCGAGACCTGCAGCATTTCGTGGGCGAGCAATTCGCGCGTAGCGTACTGAAGGTTTCCATCTCCGGCGACCTGACGAAGGACGAGGCGGTCGCAGCCATCGACAATATTTTCGGTTCGCTGCCCGAGAAAGCGGGTGCGGTCGACATGCCACCCGCCGAGCTGAAATACCCCGGCAAGACCATACTGCTCGAGCTCGACACGCCGCAGACCTTCGTTATCGCTTCCGAAAAAAGCATCGCACGCACCGATAAAGACTGGCACGCGGCAATGATCATGAACTACATCCTCGGCGGCAGCAGTTTCAGTGCGCGGCTGATGCGGGAAATACGCGAGAAGCGGGGCCTGACCTACGGCGTCTACAGCGCCCTTGGCACCATGAAAAGCGCCAACCTGATACAGGTCAACATGTCAGCCAGTAACGAAAAAGTGGAAGAGGCGCTGCGCCTGATGAAGCAGGAATGGGAGTCGATGGCGAAAGACGGGCCGACGGCGGAAGAATTACAGGATGCCAAGTCGTTCCTCACAGGCTCGCTGCTGCTGCAACTGACCTCGAACAGCGACATTGCAAGCTCCATGAACGACATGCAGCGCGACGGACTCGACCCCGGCTACATCAACAAGCGCAACAGCTATCTGCGTGATGTCACCATCGCCGACGTCAAGCGCGTCAGCGAAGAAATCCTCAAGGCAGACGACCTCACCACCATCCTTGTCGGCAAGCCGAAGAATATCAGCGTCGATATCCTGCTCGACAAGCCCCCCGGCATGCCCGAACCGCCGGCGGAAAAACCATGACAGACGCGGCCATCCTGAAACATGAACCTGCCCTGCATGACCACCGTGAGGCACTGCGGAAGAAAGACCTGAAAAGCTTTTTCGCAGCCGATGTGAACCGCTTCAAAAAACTTTCCTTCGCCCTGCCCGGCCTGCTGGTCGATTTTTCAAAGAACTTCGTGACCGATGAAACAATCTCGCTGCTCGTCGCCCTTGCGCGAGATGCAGGGGTCGCGGCGCAACGGGACGCCATGCTGTCGGGCGAAAAAACCAACAACACCGAAAACCGCGCCGTGCTGCACACCGCCCTGCGCGCGCCGAAAGGAGCAAGCGTGACGGTCGATGGCAAGAACGCCGTGGACGACGTGCAGGCCGTGCTTGAATCGATGCGGCGCTTCACCACCGATGTGCGCGAAGGACGCTGGAAGGGTCATAGCGGCGAGAACATTACCGACATCGTCAATATCGGCATCGGCGGGTCGCATCTCGGCCCGCAACTGGTCACGCAATCGCTCAGCCACTTCCATCACCCGCTGCTGACGGCGCATTTCGTCGCGAATGTCGAGGCCTCCGACCTCGCCCGCACCCTTGCCGGGCTTTCGCCTGAAACCACGCTGTTCATCATCGCATCAAAAACCTTCACCACCGCCGAAACCATGCAAAACGCGCATATCGCGCGCGAATGGCTGGTGGCGCATTTCGGCGACGACAGGGCCGTGGCGCGGCATTTCGTCGCGGCCTCGACCAACGCCAAGGGCGTGCAGGAATTCGGAATCGCACCTGAAAATATGTTCCCCTTCTGGGACTGGGTCGGCGGGCGCTATAGCGTCTGGTCTGCGATCGGCCTTTCGGTCATGCTGCTGGTGGGCGCGGATAACTTTGCCGCCTTCCTCGCGGGCGCGCATGAGATGGACTCGCATTTCCAGACCGCGCCGCTTGAAAAAAACATTCCCGTGCTCATGGCGCTGATCGGCGTGTGGTACCGCAATTTCATGGATTACCCAGCCTATGCCGTCATCCCCTATCACGCCGGCCTTGCGCGACTGCCAGCGTTTTTGCAGCAGCTCGACATGGAAAGCAACGGCAAGCGCGTGACGCGCGACGGCACACCACTATCCGCCGCAAGCGGGCCGATGGTCTTCGGCGAGCCGGGAACGGATTCACAGCACAGCTTTTTCCAATGGCTGCATCAGGGCGTCGACACCGTGCCCGTCGATTTCATCGCCGCCGTAAAATCGCCCTTCGGCAACGACAAACAGCAGACCATGCTGCTCGCCAATTTTTTCGCGCAGTCGGAAGCATTGATGACCGGCGAGGATAACGCTGCCGAGCCGCACCGCCATTTCACCGGCAACCGCCCCTCCACCACCATCCTGCTCGATGAACTGACGCCGCGCACACTTGGCATGCTGCTCGCGCTTTACGAGCATAAAATCTTCGTGCAGGGCGCGGTCTGGGGAATCAACAGCTTCGACCAGTGGGGGGTGGAGCTGGGCAAGGCGCTCGCCAAAGTGATTGAAGCCGAAATCAAATCCGGCAAACCCGGTGCACATGATGCCTCTACCCTCGGATTACTCAATTATATCAAAGGTTAATAAAGCAATTTCCTGATGCATATTCCTGTTGCAATCCATAACATTATTATGGATAATGTATCGCCATTACAATTCGAAATCAAAAAAAGAATTCCCAAGCAGGAGTGTATGTCCATGAAGATCAAAAAATTTCTGACGGATCTCGTCAATAAAGTTTTCCGCCGCGAACCGTCCAACGACAATAACCGTTTTCAATTCGACATCACGCCCGAGCAGGCCTTCAAAGCCAAGGAAGCGCCGTTTGACAACAAGGTAGTCGACGATTTCCACGGAACAAGGGTGTCCGACCCCTTCCGCCCGCTCGAAGACCTCGATGCGCCCGCGACCGCAGCATGGACCGCGCGCCAGAACAAATCTTTTGACTCATTTATCACCGGCAGCGATGCCAGCATGAAATCGGCCACCGACTTCCTGACCAAGGCGCTTGACTACGACCGCGCCAGCCTGCCCGGCCGCTACGGCGAAACCTATATCCGCACCTTCCAGAAGGCGCTCGCGCCTCAAGGAGTGGTGCAGGTTGCCAAATCCGAAAACGGCCCGTGGGAAACCATTCTCGACCCCAACACGCTGAAAGCAGACGGCACCATCGCCCTTTCCGGCTGGACGCCCTCGAAAGACGGCAAGCGTATTGCCTATCTCACTTCCGAAGCAGGTTCGGACGAACAGACGCTGCATATCTACGACGTCGAAAAGCGCGAAACGCTGGCCGACACCGTTACCAAGGCGCGCTTTACCAGCGTGCTGTGGGACAAAGACAGTCATGACAGCTTCCAGTACACCTACCCCAAGCACGACGACACGCGTCGCACGTTTATCAAACACCATACCGTGGGCGAGACGCAGGAGCAGGACAAGACCGTGTTCGACGCGATCCCTGAATCAGACTCCTTCATCGCGCCCTTCCGCCTGAAGACGAACAAATATGAATGGATCAGCACCTCCATCGGCACCGACAAAAACGGCGGGTTGCAGTATCGCCCCTTCGGCAGCACCGAAGCATTCAAGACGCTGCTGGAGCCGAAGCAAACCACCATCGACCCCGTGACCGAACTGGCCGACGGCAGCATCCTCGCCGTCACCACCAAGGGCGCGCCGCACGGCAAGCTGGTTAAAATCGACCTTGCAAACCCTGAAGAAAGCAACTGGCAGACCGTCATCCCCGAAAGCAAGGAAGACCTGCTGAACAGCGCCATGATCCACAAAGGCAAGCTGTTCGCGTTTTACTCGCATGACACAGCCGACGCGGTGCACGTGTTCACGCCCGAAGGCCAGCACCTGCAAGACATGCCTATCCCCGTGCAAAGCTCCATCGGCTTTGGCAAGGTGAACGACGAGGACGATAAATTCACGCTCCGCATCTCGGGCTTCAAATCGCCGGGCGACACCTATAGCTACGACATCGCGAAAAACGAGCTGACTTTTGTCGAGAAAACCACCGCGCCCTTCGACCTGAACGAAGCGGTTGTC
>JAYUPV010000205.1:0-6795 GCA_043759865.1 Alphaproteobacteria bacterium
TGGCGTTGAGGCCGCGTTAACTCAAAAAATGAAAGACGAATTCAAAGTTGAAGTGGGGGATGCGGCTCTCGTTATGGGGCTTTTCCGTCATCATCAAGGTAGCAAAAGAAATATACCTATCGTTCGTACTGGTAACCTTGCCGTTATGAATGAAGAGAAGGTTAATACTCAAATTGGAATGATGGATGCCTATCTTATTGAGGCGCGTTCGATTGGAGGATTAAGCGGGTCGCCTGTTTTTATCAATTGTGGGAATATTAGAGCGATTAATGGAGTTTTAAAAACGTGGTCGACTCCAGTCCTTATCTGGCTCGGCCTAATTCATGGACATTTCGACACACTTGCTTCTACTGTAGACGATGTAGTCGAAGATAGTTTAAATTCAGGTCAGATTAATGTGGGTATTGCAATCGTAGTTCCAGTAGAGAAAATCTTGGAATTAATAACCACTGATTATGAACTGCGATTGAAGGTGGAATTTCCTGAAATTGCTACAATCGAAGTACAGTCAAAAGAGGTGGAATAAATTTAAATGACCGAACTAAAAATCGACCGCGAGACGATGGCGAAACTGGCAAAGTCGCTCGCCTTCATCATCAGCCCCCAAGACCCCACCGTGCTGGCGCTGAAAACAGCGGCGGAAACCGGCCTCGACAAAGACATCAAGCAAGCGCGGCAAATGTTCCTCAAGCTGAAACCCGGCCACCGCGCAGCCGCGCTCGAAATGCTGAAAGCATGAGTTACAAAGCCGAACGCAAACTGTTGCAAGCCTGCATTGCTGTCGGCGGCTGCGTGCCGGTTTTTGCAGGAGTTACTGGCATGCTGTCCGGCCTCGGGCTTTTGTCGGGCGAGGGCGTTATCGCCGCCGACAGCCATTTCCGCTATCTCTCCGGCCTCTTGTTCGGCATTGGCATTTTGTTCTGGCAGGCTATTCCCGCGATTGAAACCAAAACCGCGCAAGTGCGCCTGCTCTGCGTCCCCATCGTCATCGGCGGCTGCGCGCGCCTCGCCGCCGCCCTGTTCGTTGCCGTTCCGCCGCTTGGCATGCTGTTCGCCATCGGCATGGAACTCCTCGTCACACCCGGCCTGTGTCTCTGGCAGGCGAGGATCGCGCGAATAGCGCGAGAACAAATCGGTGTGGATGGCGAAAGAAAAAACATAAAATAACAAGCGCCGCGCGCGCCTCCCCGTTCCGGTGGATCCCCCGGGCGGGAAGGGCGGCGGCCTTGTAAATCCAAACTCTATTCACAATGTTCAATAACCCGGCTGCCTGAAGCCACTTCTGACAAGTATAACATGAAATTACATTAAACGCAATTTACTGAACCGTAATATTCGCAATATTATTTGATATCAAATACTTAAATGTCTTCAAATTGCGGGTATTTCCGTGATTCTCCGGCTTGCGGATTTTCATATTTCTTGTATTATCTTGTTCCTCAAAGGAAATTCTGCATGCGTCTTGTCACATGGAACATCAATTCCGTCCGTCTCCGCATCGGCCTTGTCGCGAAAATGATCGACAGGCTGAAGCCCGATGTGTTGTGCCTGCAGGAAACCAAAACGCCCGACGAGTTTTTCCCCGTCGACGCGCTGGTGGCGAAAGGTTTCGCGCATCACCACTTCACGGGCATGAAGGGCTATAACGGCGTCGCGATTTTTTCGAAACTGCCGCTTGATGACCGCCAGATTCACAACCGCTGCAACAAAAACGACACGCGCCATATTTCCGCCAAGGTGAAACTGAAAGGTGCGCCGTTCGAGTTGCACAACATCTACATTCCCGCCGGCGGCGACGTTCCCGACCCGAAGGTGAATGAAAAGTTTAAGCACAAACTCGATTTCGTCGATGAACTCGCGGCATGGTTCCCGAAGGAACGCTCCGGAAAACTGCCGATGGTTGCCGTGGGCGATTTGAATATCGCGCCGCTCGAAAACGATGTCTGGAGCCACAAACAAATGCTGAAAGTGGTTTCGCACACGCAGGTCGAGGTGGAAAAATTCACCGCTCTTTACAAATCCGTGGGCTGGCACGACGCGGTGCGGCATTTCGTGCCGGAAGACAAAAAACTTTACTCGTGGTGGAGCTATCGCGCCGCCGACTGGAATGCGTCCGACCGTGGCCGCAGGCTCGACCATATCTGGGTCACGCAAAAACTTAAGCCTCTGCTGCACAAACAGCAAATCCTGCGTGACATTCGCGGCTGGGAACAACCCTCCGACCACGTGCCCGTGGTCATCGACCTGAAGGAAGCGGCATGACAATGGAACCGCAGCAGCTTGCCCGCCTTAACACCGAGCTTTCCGATTTCGCGGCGGCAGGCGACCTTGAACGCGTGAAGGCGGTTGTGTCGCTTGGCGCGGAAGCCCCGCATAATTTCAGCGTCGCCCTGCGCCGCGCGGCTGCGGCGGGAAAAGACAGCGTGGTCGAGTTTCTCGCAGGCGCGGGCGCAGACATTCATGCCATGAGCGAGGCCGCGCTGCGCGACGCCGTCAAAAACGGCCACGCCCGTACCGTCACGCTGCTGCTGAAACGCGGCGCCGATGCGAACGCGCTCGAAGGCGAGCCGCTGATCAAAGCGGCGGGGCGCGGCGACGAAGGCATGGTGCGTGACTTGCTGGTTCACAAAGCCAACCCGCATTTTTCCGACGATCAGGCGTTGCGCATGGCGTCGTTCGGCGGTCATGCGGGGGCGGTGCGGCTGCTGTTAAAGTTTAACGCCGACCCCTTTGCCATGCGTGCCAGCGCGGTTGCGCTTGCGGGAAAGAATGACGATGTTGTGCAGGTTCTCGCCGAGGCGATGAACGAACAGCGGCGGGCGTTTTTGTTTACGCTCGCGTTGCAGGACACGAGCAAAGGTTTTCTGCGCGCAAGTTACACCGACACGGGCGAGAGCGCGTTTGTGCGCGCGGTCAAAATGAACTGCCTCGACGCCGTGGTCGAAAAAATGAAACAATCCGGCGATAAACTTTCGTTTGACGACCTGCACGGCTTGAAAGACCGCACCGGCCGTTCTCTCGCGGTGCTGGCGGCGGAATACATGCAGGTGAAAAAACTTTTCGACCCCGCTTTCTGGACGGGTGATGTCGAAGGCTTGAAAGCAAGCTGGGACAAAATTCCCGCCGCGACGCAAAAACAAAGCGGTATCACCGCCGATGATTTCCAGTCGCTGGTCGCGGCGCATCATCAGCAGAATTTGAAAAGCGGCGCGGGCCGTTTCAAGCTGAAGCCGTAAATAACTTATCTTTTCGGTTTGTGGGTCGGGGCTTTTTCAGGCGCTTTCCAGCCGGGCGGCGGATTCCAGTCCTGTTTCTTGTCGCCGAAATAGGGGCGGGCGAGGCCTTTGCCGGTCAGGTTTTCACCGACATCGATGCCATCGAGCGTTTTGATATCGGCCAGCACCCGGCCGCCGAACTTGTCGATTTCCACGTTGTACAGCAAAACCTGTTTGCCCTCGATCAGCGCGCGCGTGGCGGCGCTTGCCTGTTCTGCCAGCTGCGCTTCGTAGGCGTTTTTCGCGCGGCCGCCTTTTTCCGGCGTGTCGATGCCGTATTGCCGCACGCTGATGCTCACATAGTTTCCGGGCCAGATCTGCGCCATCACCGCTGGCGTGTCGCCGTCGATCACGCGCAAAACTTCCGCCTGTATCGGTCCCGCGACCACATCGCCGCTCGGCTTCACATTCGGCAAATCAACCGCCATGCCCGCAAAACCTTTTCCTGAAAGATTGCGCAGGAAAACCTTTTGCCCCTTCGCCACGCTTGCGAGCGCAGCGCCTTTTTCATCGGTGAAGCTTGCGGTCAATGATGCGTTTTCCGTTCCCGCCGGATAAACACTCGCCACAATATATTGCCCGACCCACGAATGCGCGCGCACGATAACCGCGCCGTCGGCTGCGGTTTGAATCACTTCGGCTTCGACAACTGTTTTATTATCGTTCAAAGCGCGGAAGCGGGTGGTGTCGACTTGTTCGATTTTTACCGCAGGGTCGTTGAACTGGTGAATCAACACACCGCCGCCAATCACGCCGCCCGTGGTCACGCCGGCGGCGAGCGTGAAAAGCACGCTAAGTTTTTTGGCTTCGGTTTTCAGGTCCTGAAAATTCATCACGGAGGCTTTCGCGTCTTTTTGAAACTTAGTGAATATACATCTGTTTAACATAATCTGTCAAATGGGATGAAAGACGTGATTAAAATCCTGATTTTAAAGGATATTTATTGTCTATCCGCACCATCCGGCGCGTTTTCCGCCGTGATAGGGGCGGGCGAGTCCCAGCGATGTCAGGGTTTGCTCCACGTTTGCACCCGTTCCTGTGCGTGTTTCTGCAAGTACCCGTCCCGCGTATTTTTCGTGGCGGATGTTGAAAAGCTGCACGCCGCCCGCCACCAGCCGCGCAAGTTCAAGCCGCGCTTCTTCAGCTTTTACACGTTCGGAGGCGCATTTGCCGTGCTTTTCCGGCGTGTCGATGCCGTCGACTTTAACAAGCGTCTCAAGCTGCTGCCCGATCCAGATATGCATGCGTACCCGCAGCGTGTCGCCGTCGATAACCTCGAGCACCACGCCGTTCACCGGCCCCACCACCACATCGCGCGCGGCGGCACCATGCGGCAGGAGCAGGAAAACAAGGGCGATAAGGGTAAAAACGGCTCTCATGCTGCATACGCTAGCATGGCAATCAAGGGTTGTAAACCTGAATTAACAATCAAAAGTTGTTATTGGTTTTTTGCTCTCGGATGCGCCTTCATGTAAATCGCCATGATCTGCGCGTTGTCGTAGTCGGTATAGCGCTGGGTTGTGGAGACGGAAGCATGGCCGAGCAGTTCCTGAATGGTACGCAAATCGCCGCCGCCCACAAGAATATGCGTGGCGAAACTGTGGCGCAGCGTGTGCGGCGTCACGCTTTCGGGCAACCCGTTGGCTTTGCGCAAGTTGCGGAGGTCGCGCTGCGCCACGCCCTGATTGAGCCGCCCGCCGCGAAGCCCGAGAAACAGCGGCGTGTCTTTCTGCCACGGATAGGGGCAGGCCGCGAGATAATCGGCGAGCATCCGTTCGACAACGGGGATGACAGGCACCATGCGCTCCTTCGAGCCTTTGCCCATCACGCGCACTTCGCCGGCCTGCGGGCGCGTGCCGTAATTCAATTTCAGCGCTTCGTCGATACGCAGGCCGCAGCCATAGAGCAGCATGAACAGCGCGCGGTCGCGCAAGCCGACCCACGGCACAGCCACTTCGTCTGCATGGTCGATGACTTCCTTCGCCTGCTTTGGCGGCAGGGCGCGCGGAATTTTTTTCGGCAGCTTCGGCGTGCGGATGCTGGAAATGGCTGGGTTGTGCAAATGCCCGTTGCGGTCGAGCCATTTCATGAAATTTCTGAGCGAAGCAAGTGACCGCGCGCGCGTGGCGGCACCCGAGCCCTCCATGGTTTTTTTCGACAGCCAGCTGCGGAAATCGCGGATGGAAGCATCGCCCAAATCGGCAAGCGATGGCGGCTTGCCGAGATGCCCGGTGAGGAAATGGAAGAAATAATCCATGTCGGTGGTATAGGCGCGCAGCGTGTGTTTTGAAAACCGCTTTTCAAGCGCAAGATATGTCAGCCACGCCGCATATTTCTCGGCGAGGTCGGGCGCGGTTGCGGGCGGTGATATTGCGTCGGTCATGAAACCTCTTTCATGATCGCCCTTGAGGCGGGCGACAGAAAAAAGTGTAGCATAACCGCGGGGCGGGGCGGGCGGGCATTTGTTTCGGACGTAAAATCAGGCGGTTAACGAGGCTCTTTACAGGCGGGTTTTATTTTCATATTATTTCCGCTTCGTCCAACCAAGGAGAACACCGCCATGACCGAGATCGTATTCAAGCTGAAGAATGACACGCCGGCAGGCGAAATCGGCGCGGCGTTGAAGGAAATCTGCTCGATCTCCGCGCTGTTCAATGTGAAGGCCGTGTTCCCCGACGAAGCCGCCGCAGGCCGCGGCTATCTCTACACCGCGCAAGTGCAGCCCGATGTCGAGACGACGCAAGTGCTCGCCGCTGTGAAGCAGGCACAGTATGTCGAACGCGCTTATGTGCCGCCGGTTCGTCGCGCGATGTCATAAACTTACTGCAGGGGTAAAATAAATGGACATACAAAACAAAAGGCTCGGCGATTTTTTTGCGCAAGTGGTCAAGAGCGATCTCCGCGACTGGAATATGACGTCGGAAACAACTGCCGCAAACGGCGCGCTGAAGCGCGAATTCGAGAACAAGGCCACGCGTGAAAAACTGCAGGTCACGGAAAGAACCTATTTCGACCCGCTTGATGAAATGGAAGTCACCTCCATCAGAGCTACCGGCACGCATAACGGCCGCCATGTCGGGGTTTCGCTGATCATCAAGCCGATGATTGATTAAGCACAAAAGCGGAAAAGGGCGGTTTTCATTTCAGACTCAAACGCCAACCGGCTTTTTATATTCGCCAGCTACGGAATTTTAACGGCGCTGCCATTCTTGCCTTTGTTGGCGGGAAGGGTGGTGGACGATGGGCTGTGGCTGCTTTGTGCCAGCTGCGTTTTTTGGGCGGCGGCGTTTGCGCTGGGCGGGCGCGTGGCGGTTGTGCATTGGGTGTTGCTGCCTGCTTTCCTACTGCTGCCGGTTGATCTTTATCTTTATGCCCTGTACGGCAGGGGTTTTTCCGTTATCCATCTCGGCATTGTGTCGGAAAGCAGCTGGCAGGAGGCGCGGGAATTTGCGGGCGGAAAAATCTGGCCGCTGCTCGCCGCCACATGCCTTGCCGCCGGATGGTGGCGGGCGGTTTTGCG
>JAYUPV010000206.1:0-2944 GCA_043759865.1 Alphaproteobacteria bacterium
CTCGGGCTTGTTTTCGAGGACGGCGTCCTTATCGCGAAAGACGACGAAATCGCCGGTAAGCTGTACGAGGAGGGCGCGGCGCGCGGCTCGGTCATTTGCCAGCACCGGCTCGGCTACAAATACCTGCGCGGCAACGGTGTGCGGCAGGATATCCCGCGCGCTCTCGAGCTTCTCGAATTCGCGGGGCAGTCGGGCTATGGCAGCGCCTATGAAACGCTCGGCATGCTCAATCTCGAAGGCGAGCTTGTGCCGCGCAACCCTGAGCGCGCCTATGATTATTTTTCCTACGCGTTGGCACATTTCGACAGCGATGTCATGGTTGCGACCGGGAACGCGCCGGTACTGTATGCGCTCTGCCTGCTGACGGGCATGGGCTGCCCGAAAGACCGCAAGGGTGCGACGGAAGTGCTGGAGAAAGCGGCCGAGGCAGGCAACGGCGTAGCCGAACAGGTGGTGCGTGAGCGCATCGTGCGCGATCCGCTTATCTACACCCTCTTTTCCCCCGAATATTGCGAAAAGCGCCCCGTGGGCGGCTGGGATATCAGCACGCTGCTGTTGTCGAAATTCGCCTAAGGCACAGGCGGCTTGGGCGTGGCTTTCTTTTGCGCGTGCGGCGCGGGCGTTTTCGGTTCTGCGTATTTCAGCCAGAAATCAATCGAGTTGCCATCGAGGGGCGCAAGGTCTGCCGCCCATTTCGCGAATTTCCCATCGCCTGAATGCCATTCGATATTGTTGATGTCGTCGATAACCAGCTCGTGGTAATAGGGCTCGTAATAAATCACCCTGTCTTTTTCTCGGGCGAGAAACACCACATAGTGCCCTTCGCCTTCCTGCACGATATTGGCGACGGCAACGCCGCCTTTATAGGTGCTTTCTCCTGCCGCCGCGAAGGGTAAAATCTTTTCCGCTACTTCCGCGATTTTTTCCTGCGCCGTGCCAATGGCGGGGTCGGGATTCACGATATCGCGAATGGTTTTGTAATCGATACCCGCGCCGTAGATATTCGCCGCTGTCGCAAGCGAGGCGGGGCCGCAGGAATAATCATCCTGCTGGCGAACAAAAAAGTCATCACCGGCGGTGCCGGTCAGCGGTATTCGTTTCGGGAGCATGGGGGAAACATAGCACAGCGCGGCGTGTTCCCCAATATCAGGCTAAATCCTTAATATTTAAGGTTTTGGCGCCTGTTTCGGCGGCACTTGTGCGAGTGTTGCTGCGGGTTGCGCCACAGGTGCGGTGATAGTGCGCGCTTCCTGCACTACTTCGGCAGCTTTTTGCAGAGACGCGATTTTCGCGGCAACGTCTTCCCAGCCGTTCTTTTTTACGAGGTCGAGAACGCTTTCGCCCTTGTTGTTTTTCGCCGACACATCCGCGCCCGCTTCGATGAAGGCAAGTGTGTTGTCTTTCCATTTTGCCTGGATGGCGATCATTAGCGGCGTGCGGCCTTCGGCGTCGGGCAGGCTCAAATTCGTTTTCGCAATGCCAAGGCGCTTGATGACATGGCCGTGGTCTTCCCAGCGCGCGATGGTTTCAAGGAAAGTTGTCCCTTTAGCGCCGCGCGCATTCGCATCCGCTTTTGCATCAATCAATTTTTCCAGCGTTTCGGGGTTGCCGCTCATCAGTGTCAGGCCAAGTGCCGTGTCACCCTTCGCGTCTTTCTGGTTCACGTCTGCTTTTGCGTCGATAAGCCCGCGCACGGCAAGCCCGTTGCCGTTGCCTGCCGCCTCTACAATCGGCACGCGGCCTTTTGCATCGGGCGCATCGGGGCTGGCACCCGCCGTCAGCAGCATGGTGAGAATAAAATTGTTGCCGTTCTTCGCCGCGCGCGTGACAAGGCTGAAGCCTTCCGCGATTTCAACATCAAGCACCGCACCGTGCGTAATGGCGGCCTGCGCGAGGAAAGGGTTGTTTTCGCCAATTCCTTTTACCAGCTCCGCCGTCGCCTTTTGCCTGCTTGCCGTCGTTGTTTCCGCGTGGGTCTTGGCGTTTTTAATGCCGTGTTCGGCCAGCAGCAACGCGGTTTTTGGGTAGCTGGAGCGTATTGCCATTTCAAACGCTGTCTTGCCTTTTTCGGTTCTCAGATCTGTTTTTGCGCCGGCCTCCAGCAGCGCCTCGACCGCCGCGTCGTTGCCGCGCTTGGCCGCCACGATCAGCGCCGAATAATCGCGCCCCGGAATGTTCTGATAGTTCACATCCGCGCCAAGCGCCACAAGCGCCTTGATGCCCGCACGGCGGTTCTCCGTCGCCGCCCACATCAGGGCCGAATGCCCGTCACGGTCGGTGGCGTTGGGGCTGCCGCCTGCTGCGACCGCCTTTTCAATCGCGGCAACGTCGCCCGCTTTCGCGGCGGCGATAACGGCGCGGTCGGCTTGTTCCTTGGCAATTGCGGCCTTCAAGCCCTCAATCGGTTGTTCTCCTTTGAGATAGGGAAGGAGAGCGACGATGTCTTTGTCTTTGCTCACGGCAGCGATATCGGCGGCAGACTGGCCCTGCTTGTTTTTCACCGCGACTTCAGCATGCGCCAGCACCAGATCGCGCGCCGTGCCCTCGAGGCCGAGGCCGAGTGCGATCATCAGCGGCGTGTCGCCGGCATTATTCGCGATATTTACATTCACGCCCGCGTCTTGCAGCACACCGGCATTGCCGGGCGCGCCTGCCGCTGCCGCCAGCAGCAGCGCCGTGTTGCCGTTCGCGTCCTGCACGTTCAGGTTTATGTGACCCTTGTTGCGCGCGATATGGGCGGAGAGGGAATGGGTGAAGCTGTCCCCCTGTTTCGCCAGCTGCAGCAGGGTGTCATTGGCCTTGGTTTCGCGGGAGCGGAAGTTGAACATTTTTGATGCCTTATCGAAAACAATGGAAGAAAAATCTCCCAGAATTAACCATAAAAAATCAATCAGGTCAATATATTATGCCAAAACAGCGCGTTGAATAAACACATGATATATAT
>JAYUPV010000207.1:0-7986 GCA_043759865.1 Alphaproteobacteria bacterium
AAGATATAACCACGCTCGATGAAATGGATTTGCAAACTCTGCGGCAACGCCTGAGCGAAGCGGGCAGGGCGGCGGTTGATATTCTGATTGAAGACCAGCGGTTGCTGCATGCGCGGGGGCTTATCCCGAGCCTTGATTGCATCCCCGTTTATCCGCGCGATACGGGGGCGGAGGTGCCGACCGATGTTTATTCCTTCCATGCCGACCGCGCGCCTGTGCCGACCGACACTTATCTTTGCAGCTATAACGGTGTTGCAACCGAGGGCCTGTGCAACGACGAGGCGCGGCGGCATATCGACAATCTCGAAACGCGCGCGGCGCTTTTGAGAAATTTCATGCAGGAAGGCGAAGGCGACTTTGACGAATATTTGCGCGAGAATTGCTATGACCTGCATTATGCGGCAGCACCAAACGCGCAGCCGTTTT
Organism: Alphaproteobacteria bacterium; assembly: GCA_043759865.1. GTDB lineage: Bacteria > Pseudomonadota > Alphaproteobacteria > Micavibrionales > UBA2020 > JAPWJZ01. Next base: position 427 of record JAYUPV010000207.1, read on the forward strand.
CCTTCGGCCTTGGCAACCTGTGGCGTATCGCTGTCGAGTACCCCGGCAGTCCTGTGCCGCCCTGTCTCCACCGCGCGCCGGAAACGGCAGCGGGGCAGATGCCCCGGTTATTGTTGATCAGTTGATTGGTGAAAAGTCATTTTAAAACAATGGCATAACCAAATATTTATTTTACAAAACACATTGACATAACTTAACGAAGGGCTAGAATAAGCCGGATTTTATTCACCAGCCCCCAAGAGTTATATGCCCATGAAAACCCTGCTCAACATCGCGTCCGAAGACAAAAAACATCTCTACATCGACCCCGCCACCGTGACGGGCATGTATGTGAACCCCGAGAAAAAAGAGCTGTCGCTCTCGAACGAAAAGGGGCGGATGCTGTGGATCAATTACGAAGGCTACGGCGTCGACCCGGATGTGCTGCTGGAAAAACTGGCAACTGCAGGCAACAAGCTGGTTGCCTTTCCTGTCCGCTATGACGGCGGCAAGGAAAGCCTGCATTATATCGCGCCTTCCGCCGTGACCTATGCGACGGTGACGGAAGTGACGAAAGAGGGCAACGTGGGTGCCATCATCGGCATCAAGGGCGAAGGCCGCCTTGAAAGCTACGGCACCAAGCCGGAAGAGCTGCAAACCCTGCTCGATGCCGTGAAAGCAACCGGCAAGACCCTGCTCGAATACAAGCCCGATGAGGCGCATTCACGCTGGTACAACGCGGCGGCGCTTTATATCGACCCTGCTGCCGTCACCTCCATCCGCGAAGACGGTTACCAGATCAACGTCTATTTCGAGGCCTCCGGTTCGCTCGATGTCCAGACCAGCCGCGACAGCGCAAAGAAGAGCGACCGCGAAAGCGAGCTGCTCGACCAGCTGTGGGAAGATGGCAAGGGCACAAAATTCAAGACCCCCAACGAAGCCTGGGCGGTTGCGCGGAAAATGCTGGAAGCGGAAGAAAGTCAGCAGCGCCGTGATTTCGCCAACGGCATCGCCGCCGCGAACGGCACGCTGACGGAAATTTCACCCGGCACGCGCGCGATCCACATCCGCCCCGAGGATTTCGCATATATCACGTTCCACGACGACGACAAGAAAGACGTGACACCCGGTTATCAATATATGTTGATACTGCAGCCCCAGAAAACGCCCGACAACCCCTATGCCGAAGGTGTGCGCGCCTATTTCAACACCGCCGCCGACCGCACCGCCGCCTTCGAAGCCCTGACGGACAGCGCACCGAAAGCACCGGCGGCCAAGAAGCCGGCTGCGTTGAAGCCGTAATATCTTTTTCCATGAGGCAAGAAAAAAAGCCGCTGATAAATCAGCGTCTTTTTCCGGTTATCTGAATCCGAAAATTAACGGCGCAGGCCGAGGCTGTCGATCAGCTTTTCGTAGCCTTTTGCGTCAACTGTCTTGAGGTAGTTGAGGTGACGGCGGCGTTTGGACACCATCAGCAGAAGGCCGCGGCGCGAACCCATGTCTTTTTTGTGGGTTTTCATGTGCTCGGTCAGCGCAGTGATGCGGTTCGTCAGAAGGGCGACCTGGACTTCGGCAGAACCGGTGTCCTTTGCGGTGGTTGCGTACTTCTTGATCGTTTCAGACTTTTTCACTTTTGTCAGCGACATCGGATACTCCTTTAAAGCTAAAGGTTAAAGACTTTGACCGGATGCAACTCAATCCCGTGTTTCTCAAGCAGGGCGAGGGGCTTGTTATCCCCAACGGCCAGAACCAATTCTGTCATCTCGTCAATACCGGCGACCGAAAAACGGTCTACGTCCTGGCGAGAAATGAACTTCAGGGTCTGGCCCTGTCGTATACGGCTGACCTCCGATGCTGTCATGGCCAGTGCCGGGATGTCGTCCAGCACGGTCTCCACAGGCATCAGAACCTGATCAGGAACGGCAGATTGCATCATTTTCTCGAAATCGTCCAGCGAAATCGAGGCATCTTCTGTAAAATTACCCACAGCCGTGCGGCGCAGGGCGGAAACATGCCCGAAACAGCCCAAAATCTGCCCCATATCGCGTGCAATCGAGCGGACATACGTCCCTTTGCCGCAATTCAGTTCGAATTCGGCCTCGTTTTGGGCGATTTTGAGGGCGCGGAAGCCGTAAACCATCACATTCCGGGGCTGGATATCCACTTTTTGCCCCTCTCTTGCGAGGTCATAGGCCCTTTCGCCGTCAATTTTGATGGCGGAGAACTGGGGCGGGGTCTGCAAAATCTGGCCGGTAAAGCGGGGCAGCAGGGCAATGATTTGCGCCTCGGTCGGGCGGTCGGCGGAGGTGAGGGTCACGTCGCCCTCGCAGTCATCGGTCGTGCGCGCCTCGCCCCATTTGACGGAAAAACGGTAAACCTTGTCAGCATCCTGCGCGAAGGGGATGGTCTTGGTGGCTTCGCCGAGCGCTATCGGCAAAATGCCCGTGGCAAGCGGGTCGAGCGTGCCCGCATGGCCGAGCTTCTGCGCGTTGAGTATCCGCCGCACGCGGCCGATGGCCTGCGTCGATGTCATTCCTAGCGGTTTGTCGAGATTGAGCCAGCCGTGGACGGGGTTGCCTTTTTTGTTTCTACCCACCGGCAACCTCCTGAGCTGCATCAGTCCCCTCTCCCGTGAAACGGGAGAGGGAAGAGAGCACAGCCGCCGTATCGCGCAGCACATCGTTATTCCAGAACCTCACGACTTTGTATCCTTCTTTGTTCAGGAATGCCGTCCGCGAGGCATCTTTTTTGTTTTCGCAATGCTGGCCGCCGTCGACTTCGACAATCAGCTTCGCTTCAAGGCAGATGAAGTCGGCGATGAAAGGGCCGACGGGATGCTGTCTTCTGAACTTCAGGCCGAGAAATCTTTTTGCCTTCAGGTGATTCCACATCACTTTTTCGGCGTCGGTCTGGGACTGGCGCAACGCGCGCGCATCAATCGTTGACTGGCGGTGATGGACGCGGTGCGGCACTGTTCCCTCTCCCTAACCCTCTCCCGCAGGCGGGAGAGGGGACTCTTACCGCTCTTCGCCCTCTTCGTCTTCATCATCCGCGTCCGGTGCCAGCACATCTTTTTGCACGCGTTCCTGACGCAGGATGTTTTCGATATGGGCGGCGTTTTCGAAGCTGTTGTCGACGCGGAAGGAAATTTTCGGCGCGAAGTGCAGGTCAAGCTCGGGGCCGACCTTGGCGCGGAAATAACCGGAGGCGCGGTTGAGCGCATGCACGATAACGTCTTTGTCCTTGCCGCCGAGCGGCATGACATAGGCGGTCGCATGCTTGAGGTCAGGCCCGATTTCGACGGCTGTGATGCTGATAAGGCTCGCCTGTGCCAGCACCGGGTCGTTCAGCTCGCCCTGACGAAACACATCGGCCAGAATATGCCGGATGCGTTCGCCGACGCGCAGCTGTCGCTGACCCGGCTCGGTACGTGAGGAGGTGCGCTTCTTCATGGCAAGCCTTACGTCATGCCTTCCAGCGTACGGGCGGTGGTTTCGATTTCGAAGGCTTCAATCACGTCGCCGTCCTTGATGCCGTCATAGTTTTCGAAAGCCATGCCGCATTCGTAGCCCTTCTGCACTTCGCGGACTTCGTCCTTGAAGCGGCGCAGGGTTTTGAGCGTGCCGGTATGGATGACCACGTTGTCGCGCAGCAGGCGGACTTTCGCGCCGCGCTTGACGATGCCTTCGGTGACGAAGCAGCCGGCGATCTTGCCGGATTTCGACACTTCGAAGACTTTGCGGATTTCCGCGTAGCCGATGAACTTTTCTTTCAGTTCCGGCGCGAGCATGCCGGAGAGCATGCCTTTCACTTCGTCGATCACTTCGTAAATGATCGAGTAGTAGCGGATCTGCACGCCGTCGCGCTTCGCCATATCGCGTGCCTGCGGGTTGGCGCGGACGTTGAAGCCGATGATGAGCGCTTTCGAGGCGTTCGCGAGGGTGATGTCGGATTCGGTGATCGCACCGACGCCGGAGTGCAGCACCTGCACTTTCACTTCCTTGTTTTCCTCGGTGATTTTGTTCAGCGCGCCGGCGATTGCCTCGATCGAACCGTGCACGTCACCCTTGATGATGACGGGCAGCATGCGGGCAGAGCCTGCCTGAATGTCGGTGATCATCTGGTCGAGCGTGCGGCCCTTGCCTTTCGCGGCGTGGAGGGCGCGTTTTTTGCGGAGGCGGAAGGCGGTGATTTCGCGCGCCTTTGCTTCGTCGGGGACGACAACAAAGTCGTCGCCTGCATCGGGCGTGCCGGTCAAGCCCTGCACTTCGATGGGCTGGCCGGGCAGCGCCGCTTTCACAAGTGCGCCACGGTCGTCATGCAACGTCTTGACGCGGCCCCATTCGGTGCCGGAGACAAACACGTCGCCGACTTTCAAGGTGCCGGAACGGACGAGAACGGTCGCAACCGAGCCTTTGCCCTGTTCGACGCGTGATTCAATAACCGAACCAGCGCCGGGGCGGTTGGGGTTGGCGCGCAGGTGCAGGACTTCGGCCTGCAGCAAGATGGCTTCTTCCAGAAGGTCGAGGCCTTTTTTGGTTTTTGCCGAAACTTCGACGGACTGGCTGTCGCCGCCCATGCTTTCCGTCACGACTTCGTGCTGGAGAAGTTCCTGGCGCACCTTGTTGGGGTTAGCGGTCGGCAGGTCGCATTTGTTGATGGCGATGATCATCGGCTTGTTCGCCGCTTTTGCGTGGCTCAGCGCCTCGATGGTCTGGGGCATCACAGAGTCGTCAGCTGCGACGACGAGAATGACGATGTCCGTCACGTCGGCGCCGCGTGCGCGCATTTCGGTGAAGGCGGCGTGGCCGGGGGTGTCGATGAAGGTGATCTTCTTGCCCGATTTCGTTTGTATCTGGTACGCGCCGATGTGCTGGGTGATGCCGCCGGCTTCGCCCGACACAACGTCGGTAGCGCGGATGGCGTCAAGCAGCGAGGTCTTGCCGTGGTCGACGTGGCCCATGATGGTCACGACAGGCGGACGGCCGACGAGGTCGGAGTCTTTTTCTTCGCCGCCTTGCAGCACGGTTTCGACGTCGGATTCGGAAACGCGTTTCAGCGTGTGGCCGAATTCGTGGACGATAAGTTCGGCGGTGTCGGCGTCAATCGGCTGGTTGCCGGTCGCCATGATGCCGAGGCCCATGAGTTTTTTCACGACATCGCCCATGCGTTCCGACATACGGTTGGCAAGTTCCTGCACCGTGATGACTTCGGGCACGACGACTTCGCGGTATTGCTTGGTCTGCGACTGGGCGGAGAGAGCCATCTTGGCCTTCATGCGCTCTCTGGCGCGGCGTTGCGCCGCCATCGAGGGAGATTTTGAATCGCGGTCTTCAAAGCCGTCGTTCAGCACCGCTGTCACGCTCAGCTTCACGCCGCCACGGCGGCGGTCCTGACCGAGGCGGTTGGTGCCGCGCTTTTTCGACGGATCTTCGACGGGAGCCACTTCGGCTTCGCGGCCGTAGAAATCGACCTTGCGGCCTACGGGGCGCTTGTCATCCGCGCCGGGTGCTGCGGGGCGCAGCGTGGGGGCGGGGCGGGCTGCGTCTTTTTTGCGTTTTTCCGCATCTTCAGCCTGGTTGAGCTGGCGCAGTTTTGCCATTTCCTGCTCGCGCGCTTTTTCGGCGGGTGTTGCGTTGTCGGGCAGTTTCTTTTCTTCAACCACCGGTTCTTCGGGAGGCGGCTGGTTCTTGATGACCAGTTTCTGGTAGGGCGTGGTGGTGATCGGGTCGCGCGGGTTGGCTTGCGCCTGTGCGAGCGCGCGGTTGCGGGCGTCGCGCTCGGCGGTCGTCAGGTGCAGGTCCTGTTCCGCCCGGTCATCGGCTTGCCTTGCGGCTTCGGCTTGTGCGCCGCGTTTTTTCTTGACCTCGACGGCGACAGGCTTCGCGCTCCGGCCCATGGCCACGTTCTGGCGCGGCGCGGAGCCGCCCACGGGCGCTTTAAGGCTCAGTGTGCCTTTTCCTGCGCCGAGGGTCAGCTTTTTCGGTTCTTTGTCGTTGTCTGCCATTTTGGTGTCTTTAGCCTCTTTGGAGTTCATTCAAGTTCCTGCATTCGGTAACAACGCGTTTTAGCCGGCAGCCGCCACCGGCTCTTCTTCGGGGAACCAGCCGGCGCGAGCCGACATGATGATGCTGTTGGCCTGGCTTTCCGTCAGCTGGTCGTTGCCGACAATCTCGCGCAGCTCGTCGCCTGCGAGGTCGCCGAGATCGTCCAGTGTCTTGATGCCTTTGGCTGCGAGCGCGAGGATCATGTCTTGCGACAGGCCCTTTACGCCGGCGAGATCATCGCTGATGCCCAGTTCTTTGCGTTTCGCGTCGAACTCGGCGTTTTTCGCATCGAGGAACGAAGAAGCGCGGTTTTTCAGTTCCGAAGCCACGTCGTGGTCGAAGCCCTGAATGCGTGCCATTTCGTCAACCGAGGTATCAACGATGTCCTGAATGGAGGTAAAGCCTTCGACCACCAGCAGGTGGGCGATAACTTCGTCGACATCGAGGCCAGCCATGAACAGCGCCGAACGGGTCTTGATTTCGTTCTGGCGGCGTTCGGTTTCTTCGGCTTCGGTCATGATGTCGATGTTCCAGCCGGACAGCTGCGTCGCGAGACGCACGTTCTGGCCACGGCGGCCGATGGCGAGCGAAAGCTGTTCATCGGGAACGACCACGTCGAGGCGGTGGCTGTCTTCGTCGAGAACCACTTTGGTGACTTCAGCGGGAGCGAGCGCCGAGACAACGAAAGACGCAACGTCGTTCGTCCACGGAATGATGTCGATTTTCTCGCCTTGCAGTTCGCCGACGACTGCCTGCACGCGCGAGCCGCGCATACCGACGCAAGCGCCGACAGGGTCGATGGAGCCGTCGCGGGAGATAACCGCGATTTTCGCGCGGGAACCGGGGTCGCGGGCGACAGCTTTGATCTCGATAACGCCGTCATAGATTTCCGGCACTTCCTGCTTGAACAGCATCGCGAGGAATTCGGGATGCACGCGGCTGAGGAAGATTTGCGGGCCGCGCTGTTCGCGGCGCACGTCGTAGATATAGGCGCGGATACGGTCGCCGTTCTTGAAATGCTCGCGGGGCAGCGCGTCCTGGCGGCGGAGATAGCCTTCGCCACGGCCGAGGTCGACGGTCACGTTGCCGTATTCGACACGCTTGACGACGCCGGAAACGATTTCGCCGGAACGGTCTTTGTATTCCTCGAACATGCGGTCGCGTTCTGCGTCGCGCACTTTCTGGAAGATAACCTGTTTCGCGGTTTGCGCGGCGATGCGGCCGAAGTCGAGCTGCGGCAGCTTGTCGATGAGGAATTCGCCGATGACGGCGTCTGCCTTGATTTTCTTCGCGGGCTTGAGCAGGATCTGGCGCGCTTCAGCCTCCGGCATTTCCGGGTTGAAGGCTTCCACCACTTCGCGGTAGCGGAACAGCTCGATTTCGCCGGTCTTGCGGTCGATGGTGGCGCGGATGTCGTGGTCGTAGCCGTATTTGGAACGGCCCGCTTTCTGGATGGCTTCTTCCATCGCCTGTATCACGATTTCACGGTCGATGCTTTTTTCACGCGCGACGGCATCAGCGACTTGGAGCATTT
>JAYUPV010000208.1:0-5257 GCA_043759865.1 Alphaproteobacteria bacterium
ATTCGGCGGCCGAACGTTTGCCCGCCTTTTGCCACAGCATGCTTTCCTTTTTCATCACATGTTCTGCCTGTGTCTGGACGCAGGCGCCAAGCGAAAGGCAGATAAGGGCGGAAAAGAGTGCTGCATGCTTCATGGCTGCTTGTCCTTCAGGGTGTGTGGCTGATCTTTTTCTTGTCGATGCCGCTGATGCTGGAAACATCCGACCTGCCGCCGCGTTTTTGCAGCTCGGCCAACGCCGTTTCGAGCGTGCTGCGGTCGCCAAGGTCGGAAAAGCCGCGCGTTTCAACCGTTTCTGATTTCGTGTCGAGGTTGTGGTACAGCGTGGTCTTCTCCCGCGCGGAAAAATTGAAGATCTCGGTAATACGATAGCCGATGGCTTCTTCCACGGCAATACGCGCGATGCGTTCGCCGGGCAGTTTTTTCCAAGGGTCTTCCTGCGCGGGCGCAGGCGGGAGAGCTGCGGGTGGCGGGGTTTGTTCTGTATCCGCAAGCGCAGTCTCGACGGGGGTGCGTACCGGCGCATAGGGCTTCAGCAGTTCGGCTACTTCGGTCTGGCTTGCTTTCTGGGCGAGAGACAGAGCCGTCCGGTTCTCGAAATTTTTCTGGTTGGGGTCGAGCCCCTTGCGGATCATGAAATCGACGAATTCGGGATAGCCATAGGCCGCCGCTTCGTGCAGGGCTGTGTTGCCGGTCTTGTCTTTCAGTTGCAGCAGCGCGGGTGTTTTTTCGAGCAGCATGGTCGCGATCTCGACGCTGCCCTTGCGCGCCGCCATGTGCAGCAGCGTACCGTCATAACGTATTTCGGCGTCGACCGTGGCGCCCTTGCCGATCAGCAGCTCGACGGCGTCGCGGTTGCCGTGGTTGATCGCGTACCACAGGAAGGAACGGGCATACTGGTCGGCGTAATTCGGGTTCACGCCGAGGTCGCGCATTTCCTTCACGCCCGTGGCATCGCCCCGTTCTATCGCGCTTCTCAGCTTTGATTTCTTGAACATCACCATGCTACGCCTTCGCTTCCGGCGGCGGGGTGATGCGCGGGAACTTGGTCATTTTGCCGTCAACCGATTTGGGGTCTGCTTTACCGCCGAGTTTTTTCAAGGCGGCGAAGGCTTCTTCCAGCTGCGCGCGGTCGGGCAGGGAGTCGAACGATGTGGTTTCGACGTTGTCGGCCTTGGTTTTCAGGTTGTTGACGATGCGGATGCGCTCGCGGCTGGCAAAATTGAACACCTCGGTAATGCGGTAGCCGAGGTCTTTCATTTCGCACACCTGCGCCACGCTGTCGGCGGAGGCGAGCTTCCATTTTGCTTCGGCATCATGCTTTGACGTTTCCACCACGGCGGGTGCTGCGACGATGGCGGGCTGGGGTTTTTTGTAATTTTTCAGCATCTCGACAATTTCGGTGTGTCCGCGCTGGTTCGCATAGCCGATGGCAAGCTTGCTGTTCGCGCCGGTTGCGGCGGGGTCAAAACCGGCATCCAGCAGAATTTGCACGACTTCCTTGTGCCCCTCGGCCGCCGCAAGGTGGAGGGCGGTGTTGTGCTGGCCGTCTTTTTTGTTCACAAGCGTGCGGTCGTATTGGTCATGGTCGAGCAGCAGCAGCACGATGTCTTTGTGGCCTTGCGCCGCCGCGACATGCAGCAGCGACAACCACTGGTCGCCTGTTATGGTTTCATCGCGGTAGAAATCGGCAAAATTCGCGCCACGGCGGATCATGAAATCGGCGATGTCTTTTTTACCGTGATACACGGCGGCCAGCAGCGGCTGGCGGCCATAGCCCGACGACGTGACATCGACGCTGTCGGCAAGCCGCGTCACGGCGGCAAGGTTGCCTGCCTCGATGGCCTCGTAAAGCTTCCCTTTGCGCGTCCACGCCATAGAGCGTCCCGTACGGTTGAATCGGTATTAGAGAAAAGAATGATTATTGGTAGACCAGAAAGAGGGGAGCGTCAATTCTGGGAATTGGCATATATTATCCATAAAGCGAGGGTTTGGGGTGGTGGTTGGGCGGGAGCGGGGGGGGGGTGAGGGTACTACCCGCCTTCGTTTGTGTCGGGCTTACCTCATCCCCATAAACCGCTTCCGGAAATTTCTCGAGGGCGTAGCGGAGCATGGTACGGGGCATGACGGGAGCGTGTTTGGTGAGGAAAGTTTTGAGCCGCTTTTCGTCGCGTTTGCCGGCTTCGCGCAGCATCCAGCCGGTTGCCTTATGAATCAGGTCTTCATCATCGTCGAGCAGGACTTCGGCGAGAGAAAATGTATCATCAAGCTGCCCGTTGCGGATGAAGTGCCAGGTGGAAACAATCGCAATGCGGCGGTCCCACAGCGATTTCGCGCTTGCCATTTTGTACAGCACCGCGTGGTCGCGGGTGAACAGGTAAGAGCCGACGATATAAGGCGCGCTGTCGTCCACGCCGTCCCATTGGCGTATCGCGCCACGATGCTTCATGTAGAATTTATAAACGCGCTCTTTCACCTTCTCGTCGCCCTTGTCAAACTGCAGCCGCAGGATGGAATGGGCGAGCGAACGTTCGTCATGGATGTTTGAAACCATGAGCGGGCGGATGTCCTCAAACGACAAATCGCGCCATGCCTTTGCCACAGTGCGCATCAGCGGCGCGGTAACGCCAAGAAAGGTGTCGTTCTCCGCCGTCTTGAAAAATCCGCGATAGGTCACGGCCTTCTTCGCGTCGGCATGCGTCCGCAGGTGTTTGCGCGCTTTTGCGAGTATCATGGAAGTTTAGGTGGCGCTCGGTTCCGGGTTGGGGCCAAGGTCGACGCCGCCGGCAGCAGGCACGGAGCCCGACTTCTGGCGTTTCTTCTTCTCCGCCGCTTCCTGTTCGCTGGTGATGCGGTCGATCGGCTGGCCTTTGACGAGCTTTGAAATTTCGTCGCCGTTCAGCGTTTCGTATTCGATCAGCGCTTTGGCGAGGGTATGAAGCTCGTGCAGGTTGTCGGTCAGGCATTTGTACGCGCGGTCGTAGCTTTCCACCACGATGCGCTTCACTTCGGCGTCGACCTTTGCCGCCGTCTCGCCGGAGATGCCTTTTCCGCCACCGACCGAATAGCCCTGAAACAACTCATCGCGCTCGGTGCCGTAGTGGATGGGCCCCAGGCTGTCGCTCATGCCCCATTCGGTCACCATGCGGTGTGCCATGTTGGTCGCCATCTTGATATCGCTCGACGCGCCGGTGGTCACTTTATTGACGCCGAAAATCAGCTCCTCGGCAATGCGCCCACCCATCGAAACGGCAAGATCGGCATGCAGCTTTTCACGCGACATCGAAAGGCGGTCGCCTTCCGGCAGGCGCATGACCATGCCAAGCGCTCGGCCACGCGGAATGATGGTGGCCTTGTGGATGGGGTCTGAAGCCGGTTCGTGCAGCGCCACAATCGCGTGGCCCGCTTCGTGATAGGCGGTCAGTTTTCTTTCTTCTTCCGACATCGCCATCGAGCGGCGTTCCGCGCCCATCATGACTTTGTCTTTTGCGTCTTCCAGCTCTTTCATGCCGACGACGCGCTTGCCGCGCCGTGCCGCAAGCAATGCCGCTTCGTTGATGAGGTTGGCAAGGTCGGCACCCGAAAAGCCGGGCGTGCCGCGCGCGATGACATGCGCGTTGACGTCTTGCGCGAGAGGGACTTTGCGCATGTGGACTTTCAAAATCTTTTCGCGTCCCCCGACATCGGGGTTCGGCACAACGACCTGACGGTCGAAACGGCCGGGGCGCAACAGCGCGGGGTCGAGAACGTCGGGGCGGTTGGTGGCGGCGATAAGAATAACGCCTTCATTCGCCTCGAAACCGTCCATCTCCACCAGCAGCTGGTTGAGGGTTTGCTCGCGTTCGTCGTTGCCGCCGCCGTGGCCGGCGCCGCGATGGCGGCCGACCGCGTCGATTTCGTCGATGAACACGATGCAAGGAGCATTCTTTTTGCCCTGTTCGAACATGTCGCGTACGCGGCTCGCGCCAACGCCCACGAACATTTCCACGAAGTCCGAACCGGAAATGGTGAAGAACGGCACGCCAGCCTCGCCCGCAACCGCGCGCGCGATGAGGGTTTTACCCGTACCGGGAGGGCCGACCAGCAGCACGCCTTTCGGAATTTTACCGCCGAGGCGCTGGAATTTTTGCGGGTCGCGCAGGAATTCGACGACCTCTTCAAGCTCTTCTTTCGCTTCGTCAACGCCTGCGACATCGGCAAAGGTCACGCGACCGCTTTTTTCGCTCAGCAGTTTGGCTTTCGACTTGCCAAAGCCCATGGCTTTGTTGCTGCCGCCCTGCATCTGGCGCATGAAGAACACCCACACGCCGATCAAAAGCAGCATGGGGAACCACGAGAGCAGCAGGCCGAACAGCGTCGGTGAATCGCTGGTGTCGGGCGCTGCCGTAATGACCACGCCGGTTTTCTCGATGCGGCTGACCACATCGGTGCCGGGCGGGATGACGACGTTGAATTTACGGTTAGAGGTTTCGGTGCCGCGGATCACACCCGAAACAATTGTGATGTCTTTCACCTGCTGCGCATCGGCCTTTTGCAGGAATTCGGTGTAGGAAATAACGTCCGCGCCGGGGGTCATCTGCGACGAACCCTTGCCGAACATCTGGAACACGCCCGCGAGCAGCAGGGCCACGACCAGCCAGACGAGCAAATTTTTGGCGAAGGGGTTGTTGTTATTGCCGCCACCGCCGCCTTCGTTATTGTCGTTTTGATCTTTCATGGAAACCCCGTAAACCCTGTAAAACCGCGTATACCTTAATTATATAGTGCCACGGCGAAGTTAAACAATCTTTAGCGCCGGACGAGGGTAACAGAGCCGTTTTCGACCCCCTTCGGCGCATCCGCCGAAACCCATCCAAGTACCGGAACAGAAACGATATTTTCACCTTTTCTGATGGTGGGTAAACTGCGCCTGACCTTGCCCGGCAGCCCTTCCAGCAGGGCAAGCGCAGGGCTGTCCGGCAAGGCGGATTTTCGTAACGCCGCAACCCCGTTTTCGCCCAGGAGTGAGATGGTGAGGGATTCGGCTGCCGGGTAGCCCGACACCTTGAATCTTTCGTCCCAAACCATGCCCTCCGTTACGGGCGCAGGCACAACGCCGGAGGCCTCGCGGCAGATCACGAAACCACCGTCATGGGCGAAAATCTCGCAGCCCGCCGCCGTGCGGCCGGAAAAAGCGGAGAGCAGCAGCGCGGCGCGCAACGCGTCGACCGTATCAAATCCGGCGTTGTATTCCTGCGGGGCGATAGCGGCCAGCAGGCGA
>JAYUPV010000209.1:0-2115 GCA_043759865.1 Alphaproteobacteria bacterium
CATGGCGATTTTTCCGCCGTGGCGCATCAGCTCGATCATCTGACGGATGGCGGGCGCAGCGCCCGACATTTCAAGTCCGACATCGAAGCCTTCGGTCATGCCGAGTTCTTTCATCACGGCTTTAAGTTCGGTCTTGCTGACATTCACCGCGCGTGTCGCGCCCATCTTTTTTGCGAGTTCGAGGCGATAGGGGTTGATATCGGTCACGACCACATGCCGCGCGCCCGCGAAACGGCATATCGCTGCCGCCATGCACCCGATAGGCCCGCCGCCCGTTATCAGCACGTCCTCGCCCACAAGGTCAAACGACAGCGCAGTATGTACGGCGTTGCCGAGCGGGTCGAAGAACGAGGCGATATCGTCGGAAATATCATCGGACAGCTTGAAAATGTTGGAGGCGGGGAGCTTGAAATATTCCGCGAACGCGCCCTGCACGGTCACGCCCACGCCGCGCGTATGGATGCACAGGTGCTGCTTGCCCGCGCGGCAGTTGCGGCAGGTGCCGCAGGTGAGGTGGCCTTCGCCTGAAACACGCTGCCCTTTGTCGAGGTTTTTGACTTCCGAGCCGATATCGATGACTTCGCCCATCCATTCATGGCCGGTGATAAGGGGGACGGGCACGGTTTTTTGCGACCATTCGTCCCATTTATAAATATGGATGTCGGTGCCGCAGATGGAGGTCTTGCGGATTTTGATGAGAACGTCGCTCACGCCGATTTCAGGTTTCGGCGCGTCGTCGATCATCCAGATGCCGGGTTTCGCTTCTTTTTTGCACAGTGCTTTCATTCGATCATCGCCAGAAAAAGAATGGTTTCGGCACCGGCCGCCACGATAAGGCCGAGCATGACGAAAAAGGTTTTTGCGCTGCTCTTGCGGAACAAAACGGCCAGCAGCGTGACGGACGGGATAAAGGCAACAGGCACCAGCCAGAGGGGAGGGTCGCCGCCGCCTTCGATGATCCGCTTGAAGACGCTGAAGGGATCGACGCTCTTTTGATCCGGTTGACTGGCAAGCCACAGGTTTATCGTAACCAGCAGCACCGGTACTGGCGCTGCAAAAGCCGACAGGGTCAGCAAGGCCTTGACCGGCAGCTTGTCGATGAAATGCTTTGGCGGCTTTTGCTGCTCCGGCGGCAGGGAAATATCGCTCATTTTATCACTCCAAGAATTTTACCGACTTTTTCAAAGGCGACGATAGCGTGGTCGAGATGTTTTGTGTCATGCGCCGCCGACATTTGCGTGCGGATGCGCGCTTTGCCCTGCGGCACGACGGGAAAGGAAAAGGCGATGACATAGAGGCCTTCGTCCAGCAGCAGGTCTGCCATTTTTTTCGCCAGCGGCGCGTCGTGCAGCATGACGGGAATGATGGGATGCTCGCCGGGGACAAGGTCAAAGCCAAGGGCGCTCATTTTTGTGCGGAAATAAAGCGCGTTGTCGCGCAGTTTTTTCAGGCGCGTCGGATCTTCCTGTATCAGGTCGAGCGCCGCGATGGAGGCGGCGACGATGGCAGGGGCGAGGGTGTTGGAAAAGAGATAGGGGCGCGAGCGCTGGCGCAGCCATTCGATGATTTCTTTTTTGCCGGACGTAAACCCGCCCGATGCGCCACCAAGCGCCTTGCCGAACGTGCCGGTTACGATATCAACCTTGTCCTGCACGCCCCAATGTTCGGGCGTGCCGGCGCCGGTTCTGCCGGTAAAGCCGATGGCGTGGCTGTCGTCCACCATCACAAGCGCGCCGTATTTTTCGGCAAGCGCGCAGATGGCGGGAAGGTTGGCGATGATGCCGTCCATCGAGAAAACGCCGTCGGTCGCAATCAATTTGAACCGCGCGCTTGATGCTTCTTTCAGGCGCGCTTCGAGGTCTTCCATGTTGTTATTTTTGTAGCGGTAGCGCTGCGCCTTGCACAGGCGGATGCCGTCGATGATGCTGGCATGGTTCAGCTCGTCCGAAATCACCGCGTCTTGTTCGCCGAGGATGGTTTCAAACAGCCCGCCATTCGCATCGAAGCAGGAGGTGTATAAAATAGTGTCTTCGGTTTTCAGCCACGAGCTGACGCGCCGCTCGAGCTGCTTGTGTAAATCCTGCGTGCCGCAAATGAACCGCACCGAAGCAAGGC
>JAYUPV010000210.1:0-3283 GCA_043759865.1 Alphaproteobacteria bacterium
AGCAGCAGGACATCGAGCAAGTGACCGCTGTTATTAAAGATAACGATTTACAAACAGCGTTAAAAAATCTAGGTAAAGCAATCGCCTCGCGCAGGGAATAGCCCCGTCCGCCGGTGAATACGAAAAAGAATAATGGTGAAATATGACTAAAGTTGCGGCAAACACCCTCCGCAAGGGTATGGTCGTCGAGTACAACAGCAAACTCTGGGTCGTGATGGAGAACGAACTCCGCTCCCCCGGCAAGGGCGCAGCCGTGGCGCAGGTCGTCATGCGCGACATTGCGACGGGCACGAAAACCGATGTGCGTTTCTCGACGCAGGACATGGTGGAGCGCGCGCGCGTGGACGAAGAGGAATACCAGTACCTCTTCAACGACGGCGACCACTTTACCTTTATGCACACCGAAACTTTCGATCAAATTATTGTCGACCGCGAACTCATCGGCGACCCCGCTGTGTTCCTGCAGGAAAACATGGTATGCGTGATGCAGATCAACGAAGGCAAGGCGCTGTCCGTGACCCTGCCCGAAAACGTGACCATGATGATCACCGAAGCAGATCCGGTCGTGAAAGGCCAGACGGCTTCTTCCTCGTACAAGCCCGCCGTGCTTGAAAACGGCGCGCGCGTCCTTGTGCCGCCGCATATCGAAGCCGGCACGCGCATCATCGTCCGCACCGAAGACTCTTCCTACGTCGAACGCGCGAAGGACTGATTAAATGGTCATCGCCCGCCGCTCTGCCATCGTCAACGTCATGGCCGAAACCGCCGAAAAAGCGGGACGCGCCCTGTTGCGCGATTTCAACGAAGTGGAGCACCTGCAGGTCTCGAAAAAAGGCCCGGGCGATTTCGTGTCGAACGCCGACCACAAGGCCGAAAAAATCATCATGGAGCAGTTGCAGAAGGCGCGCCCTTCCTACAGCTTCCTGATGGAAGAAGGCGGCGTCAAGAAAGGCACCGACGCTTCGCTGAAATGGATCGTCGACCCGCTCGACGGCACGACCAACTTCCTGCACGGCCTGCCGCATTGGGCTATCTCCATCGCGCTTGAAAAAGACGGCGAAGTGGTGGCGGGCGTGGTGTACGACCCGATCAAAGACGAAATGTTCTCCGCCGAAAAAGGCACCGGCGCAATCATGACGGGGCGGCGCATGCGCGTTTCCTCGCGCACCGATTTCTCGCAATGCCTTATCGCCATCGGCGGCGCGCGCTTTAACAATAAAGACTACGAAATCTATATGGCGGAGCTTGCGGCTGTCACGCCGTTTGCCGCCACCCGCCGCTTTGGCGCGGCCTCGCTCGACATCTGCTATGTCGCCGCCGGCCGCTTCGATGCGTTCTGGGAGCGCGGCTTGAAAGCCTGGGATGTCGCGGCTGCCGCCCTTATCGTGAAAGAAGCGGGCGGTTACGTGAGCGACATGGACGGCGGCAAGGATTACGTTTACGGCGGCAGTTTTATCACGGGCAACCCCGCGATACATGGCGACCTGCTGAAACGCCTGAAGGCCGTCGGCAAAGAAGACAAAAAAGTAAAGTCGGCGTCGTAGGTGGCATGATGCAGCGGCATTTGTGGCTCGGCACGGCTGTTATGGCGCTCATATTCGGCGTGTGCTCCCCCGCTGCGGCGCAATATCTGCGCGAATACAAATATTCCACCAAGCCTTCTGTCGAAATCAACCTCGACGCCCTTAATGACAAGGACGAGCGCGACTACGAGGAACAGCACAGCGTTGTTGCGGAGCCGCTGCCTGTCGCCCCCCCGCCTGTGATGCTTTCCGAACCCGAGCTTGAAGCCGTACCCGCGCCGATGCCAGAACCGGTTGCCGTCGAGCAGCCCCGGCAGCAGCCGCAACAACTGCCACCCCGAAAGAAAAAGCGTTTGTTGAAACCCGTGCTCACCGCCCGCCCGCCCGTGCAATTGCAGCAGCGTCAGGCCGAAGAACCCCGCACCGCAGGTGCAGACGGCGAAATGCCCATCCCGCCGCCCGTCGTGAAACGCAGCGTCATCATGGCCGCCGATCCTGACGACACCATGGCGGATGAAATGGAAGCGGAGATCGCGGCCAAGCGTCAAGCGCAAGCGCCCATTGCAGCCGCAGAACCAATTTCGGAACCTGTTGCTGAACCTGTTGCTGAACCCATTCCCGTCCCCTCGCCCAAGCCCAAAACCATCAAGCGTTCATGGTCGGTGGTTGACGGCACGCCACCGCCGGAAGAAATGCGCGCGCCCGCACCCGCGCCAGTTGCAATTGCTCCCGAGCCTGCACCCGCTCCCGTGGTTGAAGAAGTCGCCGAAACCCCTGCGGAAATGCCTGCCCCCGTTGTTGCCGAAGCTCCTGTTGTTGAAACACCCACTCCCGCACCGCGCCACTATGCCACCGCGCCATCCGACCATATCCCCGCGCAGCCGGTGGTGATGCAGCATTATAAACCATCACCCTCCGTGGTTGACGAACAGCAGGAAGCACAAGCACCGCTGCCGCACCGCAAGCCTGCTGCCTTTGCGCCCGCGCCCGAAGTGGCCGCGCCTGTCATCGCTGAAACGCCCGCGCCTACACCCGCGCCGGTTGCGGAAGTGGCGGCCCCGATCGAGCAGCCTGAAGAAGCGGTCGCCACAGAATCTGCTGTCGACGTTGCGCAGCCCGAAACAGATTCTATGCCTGTTGTCCCGACGCTGGCCGACCTGACTCTCGGCTTCAACGGCAGTTCGAGCGACCTGACAGCAGAGTCCCAGAAAAAACTCGACAACGTCATCCGCCAGATGGCCGACAGCATTGCCGGACGCCTGCAAGTGCGCGGCTATGCAAGCGCCGATGAAGGTGGCAAGACAAACGCCCGTCGCATCGCACTGTCGCGCGCACTTGCCGTGCGGTCTTATCTGATGGACAAAGGCATCAAGCCGAACCGCGTTGACGTCAGCGCGAAAGGTGCCGAAAGCGACCGCCAGCCCCTTGACCGCGTCGACCTCATCTTCGCCAGATAGTCATTATTTTCAGTATCTTACCCGATATAAATTGACATAAATATGGCTGTTTCGTATAACAGCCGCATTGCTTGCCATCCGGCCAGCCCTCCGCATTGACTGCCTCTCGCGCAATGACGGCACAATCCCAAAAAACTTCGTATCCGGCATAGAGGAAATCATGGCCTTGAAAAATCTGCGCGACAAATTCAACCAGACAAAAGCAAAAGCCCGCGAGAAAATCGCGGAATTCAAGGAAGCAGCAGTGGAAACAGCCGGCACCGTTTACATGGTGGGTGTGCTGACGCTGGTGCGCGGCGCGGT
>JAYUPV010000211.1:0-4969 GCA_043759865.1 Alphaproteobacteria bacterium
TAAATATGACCACCAGCCCCCAATATACATTCTTCACAGATTTTCGAACGGAAAACCTGTCACCAAAAAAGAAATTCGAGAACACTTTGGACAATGCAAACTTGTCCCATGCTGTGCAGTCTGTAACATGGGACTGGGCGCCTATAACGGCTTAAGCGATGATGATCGAAGAGAAGAAATCGTAAACTGGTTTCTTTTAGATGAACGCTATCCTGAAGATTTGATCGTATTGGGAGTAGGACATAAACTATTAGAGGCTCGTTTTGAAGAAAGACGCGGAAATGAAATTTATAAATTTCCTGGTGTAGGACGAATCATTTACATCGAGGCTTTGATTGGGTTGATTGACAGTGAATTCAAAAGCCCTTGCGATTTTCCTGAGTGGCTAAAGACAGCCCAGCTAGAACTAGCAGAATGGTTAAGGGGCGCACCAAGACGCAAGAAGCAATATTTCTTAGAAATGGCCAGCCTCGAAAGCTACGACCTATTGCCACATGCCAGAGGCAATCCGCGTAGTCAGAACTAACGGCATTAAAATAAATTAAAAAAATTGAACCGCGGATAACCGCGAATGAACGCTAATATTCGCGTTTATTCGCGTACATTCGCGGTTTCGTTTCTTCGCTTGCGGGGCAACCAATAAAATCCCCGTCGTCGTAATTTGAAAACCCCTTCATGTCATTCCGAGCGCAGCGAGGAATCTTCCCCGTTCTCCGCTTATCACCTTTCAGCATATTTCCAGTCCTGCCGCCGAAGATCCCTCGCTTTGCTCGGGATGACAAAATTGGCGAGCGCCGCGCACACCTTCCCGACCCGGTGGATCCCCCGGGTGGGAAGGGCGGCGGCCCTGTAAATCCAATCTCTATTCACAATGTTCAATAACCCGGCTGCCTGAAGCCACTCCCGATAAGCATAACATGGAATTTCATTAAACGCAATTTCTTGGAGCGCAATATCGCAATATCCAGCAATGACAGGTGCTTGAATGCGATCAAGTTGCGAGTGGTTTTGTGATTTGATGAAGAAAAGAAACAGGAAATTTGAACCGCGAATAAACGCGAATGGACGCGAATATTCTTTTTTCATTCGCGTTTATTCGCGTGCATTCGCGGTTGTTCCCTTTCGCCTGCGGCGCAAGGAATAACGCGGTGTTTCAAGGAAATCAGTGAGCAGCCACTGCAACAGCCGCGCCCAGCACGACCGCGATCACAAGCGCGCCGCCGATGTCGGATGAATTGCCGCCGACATCATTCGAAGCGCATGACGTAAGCGACAGGCTGAACACGAGGGCGAGGATGGTATTGCGCATGGGGTAAACTCCGGAAGATTGAAACTTGCGCCGGAGTATGCCGAAACCGCTTGAATATGTCAACTATATTTCCAGTATTATGTCTTTCTGCACCGCAGCATAATTTTA
Organism: Alphaproteobacteria bacterium; assembly: GCA_043759865.1. GTDB lineage: Bacteria > Pseudomonadota > Alphaproteobacteria > Micavibrionales > UBA2020 > JAPWJZ01. Next base: position 1,418 of record JAYUPV010000211.1, read on the forward strand.
CTTGGCAAGAATCCGAATCCATGTTGGAGTGTAAGGACGTAAAAAAGAGGAAAACCATGCCTTATTGCATGAAACACATTCAAGCCAACTGGAATTCACCCGCCCCGCAAAACGGTCAGGCGGCCGCGAAGACCTTTGCGCTGAATGGTGCGTTCCTCACCGTCGAAGCACCCAAAACCGGAATCCGGCTGACAGCCTAGACCCACATCTGTCAGCCCCTTAACAGGAAGGCTGACAGACACCCCCGCAAAAAACGGACCTGTGTGTCACGCCTTCGCAAAAAGAAAGCGAGGCGCAAAATGCGTGTCGATCGAAACATAAGATTGCTCGGCGCCCACGCGGTTTGCGTGAACATGGCGTTCATCATCCCGGTCATCATGCCCTTTTACCGGGACGAGATCGGCCTGAGCTTCCGCGACTTTTTGGTCGGCGAATGTTTTTTCGCCGCGACCGTGGTGCTGCTCGACGTTCCGTGCGGATGGATATCCGACCAGTGGAAGCGCAAATACGTTCTCGCGCTCGGCACGTTGCTCGAGATGTGCGGATACGCGATGCTGCTGGTCGCCGACAGTTTGTGCACGGCGGCGCTGGCGCAGTCGGTCATCGGTATCGGCATCTGCCTGTTCAACGGCACGAACAGCGCCATCCTGTACGAAAGCCTCATGGCCGAAGGCCGCGAGGGTGAATACAGGAAGCGCGAAGGCAAGCGGGGCGGCATCGGCCTTTACAGCGTCGCTTTCGCAAGCGTGCTGGGCGGGTTGATGTACAAGTTCGACCACAACTTGCCGGTCATCATGAGCGTGATGATGCAGAGCGTGGGCGTGCTGCTCGCGATGCTGATGGACGAGCCGGAACGACACCGCAAAAGACCGGAGAAGCATCCGGTGGCGGACATCATCGAAACGACCAAGTATGCGCTTGTGCATCCCGAGGTCGGCCTGCTGCTGATATTCGCAGGCGTGATGTTCTGCTCGACGAAGCTGATCATGTGGACCCAGCAGCCGTATTACATGGCTTTGGGCCTGCGCGAGGAAGCCTTCGGCCTGCTCATGGCGGTCGGTTTCGTGCTCGGCGGTTTTTCGAGCCAGATGGGCCACAAGCTCGACGGCAAGGTCAGCACCTATAAAACGCTGTTTCTTGCCTGGGGCGCTGCGGTGATTGCGTGCCTTGGCGCGAGCATCGGTCCCGGCTGGCACGGGGTTGTGATGCTCATGATGGGCGGGACGTGCATCTACGGCATGACCGCGCCCCGCGTGAGCGAAGCGATCAACCGCCATGTCGGCTCCGAGCGAAGGGCGACGATACTGTCGACGCAGAGTCTGCTGGTATCGCTGCTGTTCATCCCCGTCAGTACTTTGCTGGGGCGTGTGTCGGATGCTTATGGCGTGCAGGCGGTGCTGGTGGCGCTCGCTTGCTGGCTTGGTATCGCTGGCTTGTGTCTTGCGCTGTGGTGCCTGAAAAGGCGGCGCGTCGCGAAACTTGAGATAGAACTAGAAATCATAAAGTAGCCCGAGAAAGCCGGCAGTCCTGAAGGAGCAGGATTGCCGGTTTCGGCTTTTACGCCTTCCGCGCAAAAACTTTCAAGCCCGGCTTTAATGCCAGCTGGAATTTTTCGGCTTTGAGGCCGTGACGGGCGAGGAGCGCGGTGATGCCCTTGCGCGAAAAGAAAGTCAAATGTTCGGGCGGGCAGACCATCGGCCATGTGGCGAAATTTTTCGGCACGCCGAAATGGTTGCCATCGGGCGCGGTCATGTAGAGCACAGCACCCTTGTTCATCACGCCTGCGATAGCGGCAATGAAATCTTCGGGGTCGCGCACGTGTTCGACCACTTCGGATGAATAAACCATATCAAATTTTTCACCGCTGGCAGCGAGGTCTTGGACTGAAACGGCCTTGAACGCCCCCTGCCCCGCAAATTCGCGGTTGGCGACATTAATGACATCGTGGTCAATATCGATGCCCGTCGCTTCGCAACCAAGCTGCGTTGCCGAGGCGACGACGAAGCCGACGCTGCAACCCACATCGAGGAATTTTTTGCCCGGCGGTTTTTGCGCGAGGATGGCTTTGGCGCGACCTTTGGCGCGACGCAGCTTGCTGTCTTTTTTGCCGAGATATTCGCCGGTCTTGCGGTATTGCTGGTAATACGCCATCAACTCGGCATCAAGCGGATACGGGTTGACCACGACCGTTTTGCAGTCGGCGCAGCGCAGCAGCGCAAAGCCGTCTTTCTCGCCGATTTGCGAAAGGCTTGTGCCTTTGCAACCCCGGCACCAGGCATCTTCCTGCAAAAATTTTCGCGCGGTGTTTGTCATGGCGGCATTTATACGTGAAAAGGCAGGCGAAAACAACGCCGCAGAAAGCCTTGGTTTATAAGGGCTTTAGGAGGGTCCGTAACTTTGAACGAGCGATCCCGCGATAAGATACCAGCCATCGACCAGCACGAAGAAAATAATCTTGAATGGCAGGGCGATCATGACAGGCGGCAGCATCATCATACCCATCGACATCAAAATAGATGCCGTCACCATGTCGATGACAAGGAACGGCAAAAATATGAGGAAGCCGATTTCAAACGCGCGGCGCAGCTCCGATATCATGAAGGCGGGAATGACGACCTGCAGCGGCGTTTCGATAGCGTCTTTGGGCTCTTTCACATTGGCGAGCTTGACGAACAGCGCGAGGTCTTTTTCGCGCGTGTGTTTCAGCATGAACTGTTTGAACGGCACGACGGCTTTCTGGAAGCCTTCCATCTCCGTCACTTCCTCGTTCATCAGCGGCTTCAGCCCCTGTTCGTAAGAAGCGGTTATCGTCGGCATCATGATGAACAGCGACAGGAACATGGCGAGAGAAATCAGCACAGTGTTGGGCGGCGTCTGCTGGGTGCCGAGCGCGGTACGCAGGAATGACAGCACCACCACCACGCGCGTGAACGACGTCATCATCATCAAAATCGAAGGGGCGAGAGACAAGATGGTGAGCAACGCCACCATCTGCACCACCCGCGAAGCCACCGACCCGCCGCCCGCGTCCTCCGTGCCCGCGCCGAGATTAAGCGTCAGGCTTTGCGCGAAGGTTTCGGAGGGGATAAAGAGGATGGCGGCGACCAAAATCAGCGTCAGGAGAGGTAGTACCCTCACCCTGACCCTCTCCCAAAGGAGAGGGGACTGATGAGATAGAATTTTAAAAATTTGTGTTTTCTTTTGCGAAGCAAATGTCAGAAATCCCCTCTCCTTTGGGAGAGGGTTAGGGTTAGAGTGAGGGTACTTCGGAGCATCAACCATTCTGCACTTCCTTCTGCACCGGCAGTTCAACCACATTGTCGACAACCGCAATCCCCGCCTCCACCACGCATTCCCCGTTGGGCCCGAGGACAAGCAGGTGTTCTTTGTTGTCGCGGCGCACGATGACGAGTTTGCGGCGGTGGTCGAGAGGCAGGGTTTCGATGATTTTCAACCGGCGTTTCGCACCTGGCAGCAGCGACTGACCCGCAAGCCCGATGCGTTTCAGGAACCATGACAGCAGGAACATGAGCGACATGACCAGCGTGAAGG
>JAYUPV010000212.1:0-3910 GCA_043759865.1 Alphaproteobacteria bacterium
CCTCCACGTTTACTACGGCGGCGCGGATAAAATCTGTGCCGTGGCGAGCGAGAGCATGGACGAGGTTCGTCAATCCCTCGGCCTTGGAACTATTCAGCCTGCCAAAACACCTAAAGCCAATGAAAGGAAACTCACATGAAACGTATTGTCGGTATTTTATCCACGGTCGCTATTGCAGCGGCGCTATCCGTTTCCCCCGCGCTTGCAAAAAAAGACGGGGAAGAGCATGGCAACGGACACGGGCGGGGCCACGGGAAGCCCTCCGAAAATCCCCGTCATGACGAAGGCGATTCATACCATAGCGACCGTGGCAGCCATGACCACGATATCCTGCGTGGCTGGGTCGTCGGCGAATACAAGAAACACTGCCCGCCCGGTCTCGCCAAGAAAGACCCTCCCTGTATCCCTCCGGGACAGGCAAAGAAATTCGCGGCCGGCGCGGTTTTGCCGGAGGATGGATGGACGTTCGTTCCCGATGACATCGTTGGGCTCTTGATCCCGCCGCCGCAGGGCGCGCGCTATGTCCGCATGGATAAAAACGTTTATCTTGTCACCGAGGGCACGCGCAAGGTCATCGAGGCGATCGAACTGTTTTCGCAAATCGATTAGGGTTTTCCGCGAATTACTTCCCGCCTGCCGCGTCGTTGTTTTCGAAGCGCAGCAGCTCGGCGACTTGGTCGTCGATATCCATGCAGGCTTTCAGCCCGCTTTTATAGTCGGGGTAGGAAAGCTCTACGCCAAGCTCCGCCTTGATGCGGGTGTTGCGCACGCGTTTGTTGTCTTTGTAGAAACTGCGCACGATGGGGGCCATTTCAGTTTGGTCGAAATGCGTTACATCGGGGGGCTCGATGCCGATGAGGCTGCAGGCCTGCAGCACCACGTCGTTGCTGGAGGACGGCATGTCGTCGGACAGGTTGTAAATCGCGCCGGGGTTCGGCGAGTTCATCGAGGCGATGAGCGCCTGCACGATATCTTCCACATGGATGCGGTTGAAAACATGCCCCGGCTTTTCGATTCTGCGTGCGGTTCCGGCGCGGACTGAATCAATCGCGCTGCGCCCAGGCCCGTAAATGCCCGAGAGGCGGAATATGTGCAGCGGCAACCCGTCATTCACATGCAGGAACTGCCATTGCTGCTCCGCGCGCCAGCGCAAGGAACCGCGCCTGCTGGTCGGCTCGGGCGGGGTCATTTCGTCGACCCAGTTGCCATCCTGATTGCCGTAGACGGCGGTGGTGGACAAATACCCGACCCATTCGATATTGGGCATTTTGGCAAGATCAAGCCCGTGGACATCGACCACCGGATCGCCCTCGGCGGCGGGCGGGATCGACAGCAGCACATGCGTCACATCGCGGAAAGTAAAATGCGGGTCATTGATGGTGTGGTTGTGATCGTACAGCACGGCCTCGATGCCCGCCTGTTTGAGAAACATTTTTTTCTCGGGGTCTGTCGTGGTGCCCGCCGTTTTCCAGCCGAATTGCTTGAGACGCTCGGCCAAAAAGCTCGCGGTATAGCCGTAGCCAAAGCAGAAAAGTTTTTTGTCGCGCGCGAGGGGTTCTATGCCGTGTTTTTTTTCCATCATACCCGCCACCCTGTCTTCCTCAGAAATCGAGGTTCTGGTAGTGGCTGGGCGGGGAGAAGCCGGGGATCATGTCCTCCAGCAGCGGCTTGAACGACGGGCGCGACTTGATGCGCGCATACCAGTCCTTGGCGGCCTTGTGGTTTTCCCACGGCACATCGCCGATATAGTCGATGGCGGAAAGGTGGGCTGCGGCGGTGACATCGGCCAGCGACAACTCGTCACCCGCCAGCCATTTGCGGCGCTCGGTCAAAAACCCGATATAGTCGAGGTGGTAATGGATGTTGGCGTGGCCGGCGCGGATGGCGGGGCCCTGCGGCTCGCCCATTTTCAAAAACCGCTTCATCATTTTTTCGCCGACGAGGTTTTCGGTCACCTCGGTGTTGAATTTCTGGTCGAACCACGCGACAAGGCGCCTTGTTTCGGCGCGCTGTAGCGGGTCGCGGCCCATGAGGTCGATGGTATTGTACACCTCGTTCAAGTATTCCGAGATGACCTGGCTGTCGGTCAAAATCGTGCCATCGGGCTCAATGAGAACGGGAACGTCGCCCGCCGGGTTCAGCGCGAGGAATTCGGTGCGGCGCTCCCATATTTTTTCGATTTTGAGGTTGAAGTCGAGCTTCTTTTCGGCAAGCGCGATACGCACTTTGCGGGAAGAAGGGTGGAGCCAGAGATGGTAAAGCGTCCTCATTGCATTGAATCTAATGAACGAATCGACTCACCACAATCCTATTCACGGAATTGCCGTTTTGGTGCTGATAAGGCTCAGGTTTATTATTGCGGCTTTGCGCTATAGGCCGTGACTTTGACCTCGACGGGGATCTCATTTGCAATAACGCTGGGATCGGCCCAATCGCCCTGACCCAGCTGGAATTTCGAGCGGTCGAGCGTTACCGCGCCGGTCATCACGGCCTTGTCTTTGCCAGAGTACTTGCCTTTGCCTTCGCCAGCAAAGTCGATGGTGAAGGGGAATTCAAGCTCCTGTATCATGCCGTGAATTGTCAGAGTCGCATCGGCGATGTACGTGCTGGCATCGGTTTTCTTGATGGACGCAGTCTCGAATCGGGCGGTGGGGAATTCGAGGATGTTCAGCCAGTCGGGGCTCAGGAGGTTCTTGTTGCGCTCGGAATCTCCAGCCTCGATGGTTTGCAGGTCGAGCTCGACGGTCACTTTCGACTGGTCGAGCTGAGCGGGGTCGAAATAAATCTGCGGCGTGAACTGCAGAATGCTGCCGTTGAAATCCTTGCCCATCTGCTTGCCGTGGAACGTGATGCTGCTTTCCGCCGCGTCCATTTCCCACAGGCGCGTGGCGGGCGGCGGGGGCGTGGGTGCAGCCACGACAATAGCGGATTCTTGCGCGGGCGCGTCGGTCTTCGCTTCTTCCGCAAGCGCGTAGAAGGGCAGGAGCGAAAGCAAAGCGATGGCGAGGAGTTTTTTCATGTCACTTGTCCTTCCCGAAAGGCAGCATGCGTTTCAGCGTCGCGTCTTTTGTGACGAAATGGTGTTTCAGCGCGGCCGCCGCATGCAGCACGATCATGGCGATCAGCGCATAGGCGAGGTACTCATGGATGGCACCAAGCGTTTCAGCGGTGTTTTCGTTCTTGGTCACAAGGTCGGGCAGGGGGCCGAGGCCGAAGACGCTGACGGGCCGACCGAAAGCCGACGACATCGCCCAGCCCGAAAGCGGCATGCCGAACAGGCAAAGATAGAGGAAGGCGTGCCCCGCATGGGCGGCGAAGCGTTCCCACGCAACCATGCCCGCGACAAGGGGCGGCTTTTTCGAATACACATGCCACAGCACGCGCAGGAAAGTGGCGGTCAGCACGCAGATGCCAAAGGACTTGTGCAGGCCATAGATCTTGAAAAGCCCGGCATCCTTGTCCGCGCGCACCATGTAAATGCCGACGCAGAGAAGGGCGATGACGGTGATGCTGGTCAGCCAGTGAAGTGCCTTGGTGACCGCGCCGAATCTTTCGGGGGAGTTCTTGAGCTGCATGTTACTTCTTGTTACTTCTTGTTCAGGCCGTCAAAATCCTGGCGGATGCCTTCGACCTGGATGATCAGGAAAACGTCGTCGCCCACGGCGGGAATGCTGCCGGTCATGCCGAATTCGGAACGCTTGATGGTGCCCGCCGCCGAAAAGCCCGCGATGTTGTTGTTGCTGTAGGGATGAACGCCCGAGCCGTTATAGGTAACGTCGAGGGTCACGGGCTTGGTCACGCCGAGCAGCGTAAGCTCGCCATCGATCGAGGCCGGGTTGTCGCCGGCGAAAGTCACCTTGGTCGACTTGTAGGTCATCTGCGGAAACTCGGCGGCGTTGAAGAAGTCGGC
>JAYUPV010000213.1:0-9292 GCA_043759865.1 Alphaproteobacteria bacterium
AGCCCTGCCAGAGCTTCACGCCTGTCAAAAAGGGCGAAGCAATTGCCGCAAACGACAAAGGCACAGTGCTCGCCGCCCCCTATGACGGCGAGATCATTATGCCCCGCGCGGTCGCCAAAGAGGGTGAGGAGCTATTTTATATGGCAATGGCTCTCTAGCCTCCCTTCACAGGTTTGCCAAAATCGGCGGCGATATGGTACAAGCTTTGAAGGCCAGTTTCCCCCTCCGAGGTTTGAATGATCGACGTCCTGCTTTTTGACAGCCAGAAACCCGGCCCGACATTCCTCGTCTTCGGCGCGATCCACGGCAATGAAAAATGCGGCACGCATGCCATCGGGCGCGCGGCGATGGAGCTGCGCAGCGGTATATTCAAGATCACCAAAGGCAAGCTGGTCTGCGCCCCCATCTGCAACCCGGCTGCTTACCTGCGCGATGCGCGCTATGTGGAAGCGAACCTCAACCGCGTTATCAAGAAACACGCCAAGCCGCAGAAATACGAAGAGAAGCTGGCGAATGACGTGACCGCGCTGATCGACACCTGCGACGTATTGCTCGACCTGCATTCCTATTCCTCGGGCCGCCGCCCTTTCCTGTTTCTCGACAACGACACAGAAGAACAAAATAAATTCGCAACCGCGCTCAACATTCCCTATTGGGTAACGGGCTGGAACGACCTCTATGTCGACAAGAAAGACCTTTTGCAGGGCGACACCACAAGCTACGCCTTTTCAAAAGACAAGATGGCGCTGCTGATCGAATGCGGGCTGCACGAAGACCCGCAGGCTGCTATCACCGGCTATAAAGCCCTGCGCGCCGCACTTGCCTATTACGGCATGGCCGAGCCCTATGAAACAGCGCGCGGCGAGCCGCCCACAATCAATAAAATGACCAACATGCTGGTGAAGGAAAAAGAGGGCAAGTTCCTGAAGGACTGGCAGCACCTCGACCCCGTGACCAAGGGCATGCCCATTTTGCGCTATGACGACGGCGAAATCTATTTCTCGCCCATCGACGGCGTCATCATCCTCCCCGGCCGCAAAACGAAAATCGGCGAGGAATGGGTTTATTTCGGCATCGAGTCGGATCGATAAAGCCTGTCCCTTGGGAAAAGGTTATCTCTATGGGATTACAAGGATTTATTGTCTATTTACAGAATATGAATTGACATAACAATCGGAATGGGCTAGTTTTCTGGTCAAGCAGAGTGCGCCTCCGAGACAGAACGGTTTAATTGTTTCCCGCTGTCATCTCTTACTACACACCCCGCAAAACACCCGAAATGACCGGACAGGAAATTCCTGTTCTCCTGACTGCGCCCTGAAAAAAGCCGGAAACGAAAAGCCGCGTTTTCCAGACGCACGAACTGCGACCAAAGCCGAAAAAAACAGAAAACAAAACAGAAAACAAAACAGAAAAAAATAGAGGAGTGAAATAAATGAGTGCACTTGGTTTCAAAGACGCCAACGGTGATTTTTCGCTGACAAAAGCCTTCAAAGCCGCGGCCCTCGCCATCACGGGCCTTGCTGTCATCGGTGCCGGGTTCGGTTCCTTTTTCGTCACGAACGAAGGCGAAGTCGACATGGTGAAAACCATGGGCAAGCTGGATGAAAGCAATGTCTATACCGCAGGCCCGCACCTGAAATACCCGTTCGCGGACAGTGTGACCACTTTCTCGCTCGCACCGCGCCAGAGAACTTACGAAAAGCTCGATACCAACACAGGCGACAACCAGCCGATCATCGGCACGATCAAGGTAACGTACAATGTCCCCGTCGACGCTGTTCCCCGCCTGATCCGCGACCCGAACTGGGAATCGCGCATCGAGCCCCAGGCCGTTTCCAGCTTCAAGGAAGTCATGGGAAAGCAGGACGCCGTGAAAATCGCCATTGACCGCACGGAGATCAACCGTGCGCTCACCATCGCCCTGAAAGCTTCTCTGAAACGCGAGGTCGGCATTGACGTCACCAACGTCCAGCTGTTCAACTACGACCTGAAGCCCGATTTCATGGCGACCATCAACGAAGTCGCGAAATCGAAAGCGACTGGCGAAAAGCTGAAGCAGGACAAGATCAACATGACCACCGCGCAGGAAACGGCAAAAGTACAGGCCGACGGTGAAGCGGCGGCTGCCCTTGCCAAGACGCAAGGTGCCGCAAGCGGCCTTCGTGCGACAGCTGATGCTGAAGCCTATGCGATCCGGCTGAACGGTCAGGCGAAAGCGGACGCGATGAAAACGCAGCTCTCCGCTGTCGGCGACCCGCAGATCCTGGTCCAGCTTGCCAATGCCGAAGCCTGGAAATCGGGCGGCGCGAAAATGCCCGACACCCTCGTGACGGGCAGCGGCAACTCCTCCACCCTCCTTGTGCCTGCCGTGAAAGCGGCTGCCGCGATGGTGGCGAAGCCGTAATCTTACGTGCGATGCAAATTGAAAGCCCGCCGGATTTCTCCGGCGGGCTTTCTTTTTTTTGCTGCGAGGTTGCCCTTATTCCGCGATGACGATGCGGGGTTTCGGGGCTGCCTCTTCTTCGTTCAGGTCGGGCACGAGTTCCAGCGCCTGCATATCGTAGAGCGCCTTGTAGCGCGAGCCGGGCCTTGCCATGAGGCTGTCGTGGTTGCCCTGCTCGATGATCTCGCCCTTGTCGAACACGAGGATGCGGTCGGCTTTCTGGATTGTCGAAAGCCTGTGCGCGATCGTGATCGTGGTGCGCCCTTTCATCAACTCTTCGAGCGCCTTCTGGATGTAATGCTCCGATATCGAGTCGAGCGAGCTTGTCGCCTCGTCCAAAATCAGTATCGGCGCATCGGCCAGTATCGCACGGGCGATAGCGACCCGCTGGCGCTCGCCGCCCGAAAGCTTCACCCCGCGCTCGCCCACCAGGGTATCGTACCCCTTGGGCAGCGTTTCGATGAACTCGTGCGCGAACGCCTTTTTCGCCGCCGCAATAATCGCATCCTGCGAAGCCCCCGGACTGCCGTAGGAAATGTTTTCCGACAGCGAGCGGTGGAACAGGCTCGGTTCCTGCGGCACGAGAGCCACTTGCCTGCGCAAGCTTTCCATCGAAACTCCGGCGATGTCTTGTCCGTCAATCAGGATCCGGCCGTCTGTCACGTTGTACAAACGCTGGATCAGCTTGACGAAAGTCGACTTGCCGGAACCCGAAGGCCCCACGAGCGCAAGTTTTTCGCCGGACGAGATATCTATGCTCATATCCTTGTAGATATACTTGTCGGTGCTCGGGTACTTGAAGCCCACGTTGTCGAACGAAATCATGTCGCGACGGCGGGAGCTTTTCACTTCGAGCGGTAGTGCGGTCTTGGTATCCACCACGTCGTCCTCGCGCAGCCAGAACACGATGATGTCCTCCATGTCGGCAACCGAGCGCTGCAGGTGCGAGATGTGCATCCCGATATCGCGCAGGTAGCCGCCGATGATAAAGAACGTCGTGATCACCAGCACGATGTCGCCGGGCGTCGCCTGGCCTTGCGACCAGAGGTAGATGGTGGTTGCAATCATGCTTGCCATCATCAGCAGGCGGAAGACCGAGCGGAAAGCGTCCGCCGAAACCCCCGTCTGCCACGACCACAGGGCCTTGGCGTACCAGGTGTCCGCAACCTTCCTGAAGATCGCATCCTCCCTCTCCTCGGCGCCGAACGACTTGACGGTCGGGTTGCCGGTGATGATGTCGGCCAGCGTCGCGCCCACTTTCGTGTCCGCATCCGCCGACTGCTTGAATCTGGGCGCCAGAATTTTAATCGACATCCAGATCGACACCGCACAGTAGAGCAGTATCATGACCGCCGCCGAGATGCCCACGAGAGGCAGCTTGATGGAGAGCATGATGGTAACGCCGACCATGATCGTCAACGCAGGCAAAAGACCCATAAGGATCGTGTCCTCGAAGGTATCAAGTGCCCACATGCCGCGCGTGATCTTGCGCACCGTGCCACCCGCAAAGGTATTGGCGTGCCAGTCGGAACTGAAACGCTGCACCTTGTGCAAGCCGTCAACCACGACACGGTGCAGGTTTCGCACGGCGAACGCGTTCCAGAAGAACAACGAACCCACGCGCAAAGCCTGGTGCATGAACGCCAGGAACGAAAAGCCCCAGAACGCCATCCACGCATCGTGCCACGCCACCTTGTCCCCTGCAGTATGCAAGGTCATGGCGTCAACGATTTTGCCTGTAAAAACCGGCACAATCGCATCCATGCTCACCGAAGCGAGCATGAGGGCAGCCGCCGCCGCGCCCAGCCATTTGCTGGGGCGCCAGTAGTGCCACGAAAAACGCATGACATCCTTCCAGGATACCTGCCGTTGTTTTTTCTCTTCTTCGTCACTCATGACCTTGCTGCATGCGTTTTCACGCAAGCATTCCCTTTGTAAAAAACCTGTTTCGATCCAGAACATGCCGATGGCGAAATGCCAGAGACAAGTACAGCCGAGCGCTTTTCGAGCTTTGTATGGTGACAGTTAGGCTTAAATTGAACCCGGCTGTACCTGGATCGTCTAGTATTTCCAGGCCGCCCGATGAGACTTTAGGTCGTCAGCTGAGGCCGGGAAATGAAGCGGTAGTGTTTGAGATATTCATTGTTCATTTCCTCCTTCCTTGGGTTGATGATGTGGTGACTATGACACAGAATCGTGTAACTGGGAAGTCACAAAATTATTTCGGCCGCGAAATTTCAGTTCTGCTCCCAGATAATGAGCTTATCAAAGGGACTTTCGCTGCAAATTCTATCAATGATTTCAGCGGTCACAGCGGCCTGCTGCGGCAGAAATATCACGGCGCCTTCCCTTTTTTCCATGAGCTTACGTAGCTCAGCAGAATCTTTTGCGCTTTGCACCTCCGGCGAATGGCGGATGATCTCCGCCTGCCAGCTCTCGGGCGAAAGCCGCGCGATGCGGCTGGCATGTGCCATGCCGTGTTGTGCCGTGTCGGCCGCTTCGTGGATGACCAGCGTTTTCAGGATCTCGCGCATGTCTTTGGCATCTGCTTCCATGTTCATTCTCCTGTCTTAGCGGCCGATGCCGGGTGCAGCCACACGCGGCTTAACGATGCTGACGAAGAGCGCGGGCCTTTCCGCGTCGTTTGAAGTCTGTATCATTTCGCCGAGCGTCGCATCGGCGGGGATGATCTGCGTACGCGGGTCGCTGCCGGGTTTCGTGCGCGGCAGTGTGTGCATGACCGCAAAAGCCTTCACGATTGCCTCCGTCACGCCCTTTGCCGCATCGGGATCAAGCTGGCCGTCCTCGCCCCGGACGCGTGCGCCCTGGATGAGGAAGTCGTTGATCGTCTTGATGCTCGCGGGGTCGGTCTTGACCACATACGATATGCCTTTTTCGGCCAGCGCCACTTCGAGCTCGGAAGTGATGGGCTCGGGTCCGACCACCATATAGCGGTGCCAGTCGGCCTTGCCGGGATCCTTGGCCTTGACGAGGTGCGTCTTGTCCTCGATGACCCACAGATTCACCGGGTCGCCCTTCTTGTCGGCGGCGGACACGATGGTCATGTTCAGGCCCCACTCACCCTTGCCTTCGGCGATTTTGTAAGGCTCGATGTCGGGAACCGGCTGACCGTTGACCAGTACCAGCTCGCCTTTTTCATCGGTCTTGTTCTTAGGAGGATGGATGAGGGAGTCGACGAAACCGGTCGGCCACATACGCTCGCGGTTCTGTTCGAAGAACTGCGGCAGAATGAAGGCGTCGAGGACGGAGTGGAAGTCGACCAGCTCGAAATCGGCGGATTTTTCAGGCTCCTCCAGCTCGAACACCGGCATCGCGCGCGCGACCACCAGCGGCTCCTGACGGATCTGGTCGATGTTGTTGTTCGGCACGACAAAGGAGAATTCCGACGCTTTCTTTTGCTCCTGTACCAGCTTGACAGCACTTGCCAGCCTGTCCATGGGCAATACGGTATCGTCGGATTTCCGCAGGTTTTTGTACTCGGCGCGCAGGGCGGTGAGGATGATCGAACGCAGTTCCTGCAGCTCGGCAGACCCGCCCGCGTCCTTGTGCTCGTCGAACTTCAGCAGGCTTGCGACGGTTTGTACGGTGTCGCTGACTGCCGCTTCCTTGAAGTCAGGAGGCATGATGCCGTTTTCTTCGGCGAGTTTCATCAGTGCGGAGCGCACCTTGCGCATACCGACAGTCATGTTGGCGAGGTCCTTGCGGATAGCATCGGATGCGTTTTCGCCAAGCGTGCGCCAGGCGGGTTCGGCGTTGCCGACGACGCTGGTGTCAAGATTTGCGAGCGTCGCCTTGATGTTGAAGTTCACCTTGGCTTCCGCGACAGGCCGCGACTTCGGCGAGTGGTGGAGCGACTTGTTAACAATCTGGATGATCTTGCGCGGGGTCACGTTCAGCTTGCCCGAATATTCGCTCAGTTCCTCGACGAGGTCCTTGAACGCATCCTGCTTCATCAGCTCGGGGTCTTCCTTGGACATGCGGTCGGCGATGTACCACAGCTCCGCCATCTGTTTCGATGCTTTTGCCGTTTCGTCATACCGCTTCAGCGCCTCGATCTGGTGAGGCGGGATGGCGTTGATCTGGTCCGCCGTCAAGCCAAGCGTGCGCAGGTCGATCAGGAAGCCGGGATAACCCGTAGGGTCCTGCTCGATAGCCTTGGCGAGAATATAGTTCAGCGTGGTTACAGGCAAGCCGGAGAGGACCTGCGATGTGCGGTGCGCCCAGTCAATCGCCTGCGCGTCGCCGACATGCAGTTCCACGGTACGCGCGCTGGTCGACTTGGACAATGCAAAGGTTGTAACACCGTCGCTCGCTTCGTTACCCGCGAGGCCAAGAAGGAAACTGCCTCCCATGTCGCTCGCGCGTATTTCGATGAAAGGCGGACTGTCGTTGTCGCCCCGCTGGCCAGATTCAGGGATCGGGTTGACCGCGCGGTAGGATTCGTTGTTGTTGTTCATTACCTCCAGCACGCTCTGCAGAGAGTTGAGCGTGCTGGGGATAGCCTTAGTGATTTCATCCGCGAGGAACGGGCGTTTTGTTTCCCAAGCAACGACCAGTTCGCCCTTGACGGTCTTGATTCCAAATGAGTTTGATTGCAGCGCGATTTTTTCAGTTTCGTAGATATGCTGCATGATTTCCTTGGCGCGCTGAACGGCAGCACCGCGATCCTCAATCGTTTCCATCTTCTGCTCGGCTTCGTTGAATCTCTGGCGGCGGCTGCCGACGAGATCCCAGTTGATACTCACTTCCTCGGGCGTATCAAGGCCACCCTTCGCCTGCTTTCGCACGACCGAGCCGGGGAATTCATCTTCCAACAGCTTCAGGGATTCATCCGAGACAAGCCCTTCCTTCAGGCGCTTGTCAAAGAGTTCGCGAACGCCCTTGCCGTAGTCGATGACCGTCTTCCAGATCAGCTCCTGCGCGTTCATCCCGCCCATGTCGACGACGATGGCGCCTTCAGGGTGCAGCTGCCTTGCGATTTTCTTGAACTCGTGCGACTTGCCCCAGCCTGAATCGCCAAGAAGGAACAGCACGCGGTCGCCACGCCTCGGGTCGGTGTGCTCGAGGATTTCCTGGCTCAGATACATCATGGCCGGCACGGGCATTTCGCGGTACATGTCGCCCGTGACCTCTTCGATGGTGCGGTCGGAGAAAACCGTGACCGGCTTGCGCGCGTCCTGCACGATGAAGATTTCGTACACATACTCGCCCTTCTCGTTCTTCACAAGATCGGCCGTGGGGAATGGCAGCCCCGCGATACCAAGGGGCCTGATGAGGCTCTGGCGCTCCGCTTCGGTGATATCCTGACGCTTTTTGAGCAGCAGGTATTCCTTGTTTTCTTGGTCAGCCATAGAGCTTCTCCCTTACGTTTTATTATCTTTCAATTCACGCGAGATTTTCTTGAATCGCGCACGCTTTTTCTTGTCTTGTTCCAGTTGAACCGTGAATTTCCTCAAACGCTGCAACGCGCGGCGGCCAAGTTCCAGAGGCACGACACGAGCATCGTCGCCGCGCATGACGGAAACGAAGCGGTTGCCTGACTGCTTGATGACATCGTCGAACACTTCTTCCATCTTGGTCTTGGCTTCGGGCCTTGTGCCTTTTTCGACCAGCACGGCCACCTCGATTGACAGGTTCTTGGCGTTCTTGGTCAGGATGGTCAGCTGCTGCGCGGCCTTCACGAAGTCCTGAATTTCGCCGTCGGAATAGATGGTCAGGAGCGAAGTGCCGCTGACCCCGGTACGTTTGTTGACGAAATCGCCCAATTCCTGCAGCGCCGTACCGAGTGCAGGCGAGAGGTTTGTGGAACTGTTCAAGCCGTTGCGCACGCCTTCCAGCCTTTTGCCGACTTCTTCGAGCGGCGTCGTGGGCGTGGCGATGACATACGGCTTTTCATTGCCCCACATGATAAGCCACGAGCCAAGCCCCGCGCGTCGGGCGGCCATGTAGTCGATGAGCGCGCTTTGCAGCGCGACATCCATCGCGGTGACGCCGTTGCCGAGGTTGACCGTTTTCATCGAACCCGAACCGTCTATAAGGCCGATGGAGTCAACCGAGCTATCGACATAATGGATATCGTCGTCACGGATCTGCTTGAGGTCTTCGAGCTTGCGCGGCTGGTGGGTGATTTCCTTGAATTTCTTTTCAAGCACGCGCGCCTTGTCGAGCCTGCCACGGAAGTCGCCGTCGACCGGCAACAGACTGAAACGCTCGACCGACTGCTTGCGCAGGGCCTGCCGCTGTTCGTCGAGGACTTTGCGATAGATGGCTTCGCGGTGCATGATGACCGGCATCAATTCGCGCAAGCGCGCGTAGAAATCAAGCCAGCTGCCCTTGGCGTATTCTGAAACGTCGAAATTCGTGGCGGGTCCTGTGTCACCGACTTGCACGGGAGACTGGTCTTTGCCTTCGCGTTCGGCGGCGGCTTTTTTTAGCGCCTCTTTTTCCTCAGGCGTCAGGTTTTCGTTGGCGGCTTGCTGGTCTTTCAGGTTGCCGACCTTCTTGTTCTTGCGTTGCTCGGGCGGGTTTTCGTCTTTGTCCCAGCCGGAGCCTTCGCCGTCTTTCTTGTCGTTTTTGTCATCGGGCTTGTCGGGCTTGTCGCCCTTCTGGCCCTCGCCGGGTGAATTTTCCTTGTCGCGGCCTTCGCCGGGGTCTTTCGACAGGTCGCCGATATCTTTCAGGTCGTCTTCATCGAGTTCGACTTCGTCGTCGTCATCACCCTTGCCGCCTTCAGGATCATCTTCGTCCTCGATGTCGATGCCGCTGTCCTGCTTGCCGCCTTCGTTATCGTCGTTTTCATCATCATCGATATCGGGCGATGAATCG
>JAYUPV010000214.1:0-5600 GCA_043759865.1 Alphaproteobacteria bacterium
AGCCCTTGCCGAAGGCGCGCTCGATCTGGCTGAGCGCGGCATCGAGTGCCTTTTGCTTTTCAGCGGCGTTCATATCGTTTTTCCCTTCAGGACGGAGAGCGGTGACGGATGCGGATGACATTGTGATTTACCCCTTTTTATTCGTGTTGTTCAATCTTTAATCGGCGTCTCGAATCTCTGAAACCATCTTGTACCCCCTCTGTTCCAAATGCAAGAACAAAAGAACGAAAAAAGAACAAAAATGAATTTACGTAATTATATAAAAGCCAAAGGCTTGTACGAAAGCGCGGGTTTGCTACCCTTGGCCTATGCCGTTCAGAAACAATAAAAGAGACCCCGAACACGAATTACAGGAGCTGAACCGGCGTTTCAAATCCGTCGGCTCCAGCCTCGACCGCCGCGCAAAACTCAAACGCTTCGGCGGTTATGCGCAGGCGGTATTCGGCCAGTGCTGCATCCATCGCCGCCACCGTGTCATGACGATTGTTTTCGAGCGCGCGTTTGCGGGCGGTGAGGCCGCGTTCGTCTTTGCGCGTGGTGTCGGCACCGCGCAAAATGAGTTCCCGCGCAATATCGGTGCGGCCATAGGAAGCGGCGCCCATCAGTGGCGTGCTGACATCGAAGGGTCGGCCGGGCAGGTCGGGGTCGACGCACTTGTCGAGCAGCGCGACCACAATTTTGTAATGCCCCGCTTCGGCGGCGAGGACGAGCGCGCCGCTGAGCGTGCCGTTCACCGCATGGGGGTCCGCGCCGCGCCGCAGCAGTTCGAGCGCAGAGGCGGTCGTGCCGTTGGCAGCGGCGAAAAGAAGCGCGGTAAATTTGCTGGAGCTGCGCGCGTCGATCTGGTCGTCGGGCATGCGGGCGAGGATGGCAAGGCCGAGCGCGTCCTGATGTTTCACCATCGCCATCATCAGCGCGTTGAGGGCGGAAAAGCCGGTGTTGACCACCATGTCGAGTTTCGCGCCGCGCGCGACGAGATCGAGCGTTTTTGCGGCATCGATTTCCAGCTGAGGCTTCACAAGCTCGTCCAGCAGCTCCTGCCCGAGCTGTTCGGCGATTTCGACGCTGGGCGGTTGCGGGGCCTGCATAGCAAAAAATCTTTTGTTATCAATGCAATGACAAAATCGCGCCTTGCTTCAGGCGCGGTACAGGCTACCATAGGGTAGCATTATGTCAATGCGGTTTAATTCGCCGTTTAATTGGCTCCATCAGACTCCGATATATACCTTTGCAACGTCGACCGGTCGGGCAAAAGGGTGGCGAGGCTCTTGTTGCCGATGCCAAGCTCGCGCAACGCCACCATGCCGCCGAGCGAGACGATGGCCTCCATCGTGGGCAGGCGGCCTTCGTTTTTCCGCAAGGTGCTGAAAAAGTTTTGCGCCACGCCGCGCGACAGCTTGTCGGCCTTTTCGGTGTTGAGCTTGAACCCGAGCGCCGCCGCCCAGCTTTTCTTGCGCCCCGCTTCAGCCGAGAGTGACAGCCAGTCGATAACGCAGGGGTGAACCTCGCCCCGGTCGCGCCTTATAGCGTCGGACAGGCAGCGAAAGGCGGGGCCGTCGCGGTTCTCGCCGTGCAGCTTCAGCGCTTCGTGCAGGTCGGTCTGGGGGATGATGTACGCCATTACAGTACCACCACGACTTTGTAGCTGTCCACTTGCTGCGTGTGGTAGGGGTTGGCGGCGTGCGCATCGGTTTCGACGGTGAAGTAATTGTTCAGGACGCGCACCAGCTCGAACTGGCGGAACTGGACATGGGCGTTGAGATGCACCCCTGATATCCCGGCTGCTTCCGCCATGCCCGCCATCATCGGGAGAATGACGGCAAGCGCTGTGGCATAGCGTGAGCAAGTGGCGAAAGCAGCCCGGGAAAACTTTTTTATAAACTTGTTCATCTGTCCTCAGTTGCTCTCTCGAAGAGCAGGGCGCAAGAAGCCGCTTTCCCCGGAAACGGTTTTTCCGGAGCTGCTTCCCTGCCACGTTTTTGCGCGTAAGGGGATCGTGCCGGGCTGCACCTTTTTAAAGGCCTGCCCGCTTTGCGGTATCTCTAGTTTTTGCCTGTAAAAACGCACCCTGCGTTTTATCGGTTTGATCATACATAGCGATAAACATGCCAGTGGCAGTCATTTTGTATCACCTTGAAATCAATGAAAAAGCTATTTTGAATTTAGTTCTATTTTGAGAAAAAATAGAATTAGTCCTGATTTCATACGTTTCGTTTTGAGAAGTTTAATAGTTCAGGCATATAATCGGATAAAGGGGATACGGGGGAGACTCTACACATGCGGGCAAAAATCCTTCTGGTGATGCAGGACTTCGCAGAGCGCGCGGCGCTCGCCGAAGTCATTGCGCGGCAATTCGGTTTTGCGGCGGTGCAGGCGGCGGGCGGCTATGCCGCGCTGCAACTGGTCAGCACGCCGCAGCCCTCGGGCGTGCGGCTTGTGATCATCGATCCCGCGATGAAAGAGGTCGACGGCATGCAGGTGCTGGTCAACTTCCGCCAGAAACAACCGGACATTCCGGTGATTTTGCTGAACGGCGGCGATATCGATATCGCGCAGGCGCTGCGCATCGGCGTGTTCGACGTGATGGACAAGCCGGTCGATATCGGGCGGCTGCAATTGCTCGTCAACAACGCGCTGAAAATGAGCCTGCTCGAAAAAGAATATTCGCGCCTCGTGCGGCAGGAAACGGGGATATTCACTTTTGAAAACGTGGTCGGGTTCGACCAGGGCCTTGCAGAGGTCGTGCGTATCGGGCACAAGGCCGCGACATCCGACGCGCCGCTGCTGCTCACCGGCGATACGGGCGTGGGCAAAGAAGTATTCGCGCGCGCCGTGCATGGCGAAAGCCGCAGGCTCGGCAAGCCCTTCGTCGCCGTCAACTGCGGCGCGCTGCCGGAGCAGCTGGTCGAAAGTACGCTGTTCGGCCATGTGAAAGGCTCGTTCACTGGCGCCATCGCCAATGCCACCGGCAAGTTCCGCGAGGCGGAGGGCGGCACGCTGTTCCTTGATGAAATCGGCGAATTGCCGTTGCAGGCGCAGGTCAAAATTTTGCGCGCCATCCAGCAGCACGAAGTCAGCCCCGTTGGGGCGGGCGCTGCTGTGCCGGTGAATGTGCGGATTATTGCCGCCACCAACCGCGACCTTGAAAAGGCGATGCAGCAAAACCGCTTCCGCGACGATTTGTATTTCCGCCTGAATGTATTGCAGATACGCCTGCCGTCGCTGTCGGAGCGGCGCAAAGATATCCCCGCGCTCGCCTACCATTTCATCGAGCGCCTTGCCGCGAACGAGCGCCGCGCGATGAAGGATATATCGTTCGACGCCATGGTCGCGCTGATGAACTGGAACTGGCCGGGCAACGTGCGCGAGCTTGAAAACCTGATCCACCGCGCGATGATCATGTCGGAAACGGCGACGCTGCAGCTGACCGATTTCGATTTCCACGGCGCAACTTCCAGCAGCGGCGCGCCCGCTGCGCTGCCGTCCACGCCCACCAGCGAAGCGCTGCTGAGCCTGCTCGACCCCCACGGCAACCTGCGCCTGCTGGAGGAAGTGGAGCGGATGGTGCTGCAGTTCAGCCTGCGCCACCACAAAGACAACGTCACCAAAGCCGCCGAAGCCCTCGGCGTGGCAAAATCGACTTTCTACCGCAAGCTGAAAGAGATGGAAGAGAAGAAGGGTTAAGCCCTTTTCTCCGTCCTCTGGACAGCGCAGCGGTGCAAGGTTAGACTCCTTTCTCAAGGAGAACAGCACCCATGTCCAAAAATTATGTCTGCATCTGGTCCAACGACAAGGCCGAGGAGATGGCGAAGTTTTACAAAGCCGCCTTCAAAGACGCAAAAATCGGCAAGAGCTGGTATTGGGGCCCCAATCCCCGCGGCGTCAAGGTTGGCTCTGTGCTCACCAAAGACATCACCCTGCGCGGACAAAAAATCATGCTCCTGAACGGCTTTGTCGAAAAGCAGTTCAACGAGTCCATTTCCATGGTCGTGCCCTGCAAAACCCAGCGCGAGATTGACACCTATTGGAAAAAACTCACCAGCGGCGGCGGCTGGCCGGTGCAATGCGGCTGGCTGATCGACAAATACGGCGTGCGCTGGCAGGTTTTCCCCGAGCAGATGGCGAAGTGGCAAGCAAGCAAAAACCCGAAAAAGAGACAGGCCGTGATGCAAGCCATGTGGCAGATGATCAAGCTCGACATCAAAAAGCTCCAGAAGGCTTTTGATGGCGGGTAGGGGGGGGGCAAGTGCTCCGACTGAGGTAAATATAATGATTACGAGCACGACAGTATCACGGCTTCGCTGGCACGCTGGCCTTGATGAGCGAGGAGCAGATGATGTTCCGTCCGTCTCTTCTTGCGCGCACCCGATGGGAAGTCCTACATCTAGCCTTCAAGCGGCCGTTGCGGATTGCTTACAGACGCTCGCTGTACTGAACCGAGAGATGAACGGTGATGTGCCATCCTCTACGGTTGGGGGCGTAGAGGAAGTGCCCCGCAGCCTTGTGTACGCGGTAAGCGAGATTGTTCGGATGCTTCGCGATTGTCAGGAACACGCAGAGAGCAAAGGCCAGAGTGATGCAGCTGTGTTCGCTAAAGCTGCGTGGCGGATTGAAACAGCTTGGTCAGCAGTACTGGCGGGAGACATCGACAACATTCTGAAGCATGTTGAAGGGGAAGAGGCTGGACGCTCAAGGGGGCGGAATACTTGAAAACCCTTTCCGTCATCCCCGCGAGATTGAGGGCTGTAATTAAGCATATGAATTTCCGGATAAATTTACGGTAAAATTCAGGTGTGTAGCTGTTGTGCATAGTGGGCGCAGCCCGGCCCGTTATGGCGCGCTGCGAGCTGTTGCTGGCAGCAGCCGCGCTGAATTCAATATAAAAGCCATCTCAGATGCCACATGGATGAAAGCGGCCAGCAGCGGATTGAGCAGTCCGAAGGCGGCCAAAAGGACGCCTAAGACATCCACGACAATTGTTCCGGTGAAATTCTGCAAGATGATTCTTCGCGTCCGCCTTGCGATCGCGAGTGTCTCGGCGAACTTCATCAGATCATTGCCGAGCAATACCACATCGGCGCTTTCGCGCGCCACGTCGGTTCCCGAGCCCATCGCCACGCCCACGCTCGCTGCCGTCAATGCCGGCGCATCGTTAACGCCATCCCCCAGCATTGCCACCACCCGGCCTTGGGACACCAGCCGCTCAACGCGCGCGAGCTTGTCCTCTGGCAACATGTCCGCATTCACCTCGCGGATGTCCAGTTGCCCCGCTACGACATCCGCCACAAGCTTCGCGTCCCCCGTCATCAGGATCATCCGGATGCCCATGCCGCGAATGGTCTCGATGGCTTGTCGGGCTTCAGACCGCACTGTGTCGGCCACGGCGACCGCGCCCATCAAGCGCCCCGCCCTTGCTACGAACATCTCGGAGACTCCTTCATAGCCCGCCAGCAGTTCGTCGGACACTTGAATGCCTTGATCTTCCATCAATGCCCGATTGCCCACGAGGATGGAATCTCCGGCAAGTGTCGCCCGGATTCCGCGGCCCGGCGTATATGAGAAGGTCTCCGGTTCCACAGGCGAGCGGCCTTGCTTGTGCG
>JAYUPV010000215.1:0-3135 GCA_043759865.1 Alphaproteobacteria bacterium
GGCGGTGATAGTCGCGTTCTTTGCGAATTCGGCGGGCACCGGCAAATATTCGGAATGCGGGGGATGGCTGCTGCGCTCGATCATAAATTCTCTCCTTCAAAAAAGCTCAAACGGAAATTTGGAGTCCAAGAATACCAGCGTTTTTCAGCGCGTCTATATGTATGGGGCTTTTGCTGCGGTGCAAATAGACATAAAATAGCGTATTTTTGGTTATTTCTGCGGGTTTTCGGCGGGCATACCGAGTTTTTGCAGGATGAAATCGGCGCGCGCAAGAATCGGCAGCACCGGCACGTAGATCATTTCATAGCCGAGGGCCGTATAAGCCTCCGCGATCATACCGCCGATTTTTTCCGCTTGCGCATCGTCTTCGCTGCGCACACCGTCTTTCACCAGCGGCAGGCGGTCGAGCATGAACACGGCTTTGTAGCGGTAAACCATCGAAGCTTTCACCGCATCGTCAACCGCCAGCCCCGCGAGGCGGAAATAGACGATGCTGTCGGGCGTACCACGGTCGTTGAACACCAGCTTGGTCGTATCCAGCGCCCTTTCGCGTCCGAGTTTAAAACGCAAAATCTTTTGCTGGAATTCCTGTATGTAGCCCTTGCCGCGCACTTCGGCGAGAGTCATGC
Source organism: Alphaproteobacteria bacterium (assembly GCA_043759865.1). GTDB lineage: Bacteria > Pseudomonadota > Alphaproteobacteria > Micavibrionales > UBA2020 > JAPWJZ01. Next base: position 630 of record JAYUPV010000215.1, read on the forward strand.
CGTGGCGCAGCGCTTCCTCGATAAGCTCGCGTGCGACTTCGGTCTGGACGGGATAGCCGCGCTTTGCCAGTTCATCAATAACCGATGTTTTCCCCGACGATGGCGCACCGGTGATGACGCACCAGTTGGTGTCTTGCTCAAACGTTGTCACATGGCCCCCATTTATGCAGATCGTGACATTTTGCTTTGCAATGCGCGTGGCTTCTCCAAAAAGATGGACAGCCAGCATCCGGCGCTTGTGCTTCGCCCAGAAATTCAGCTTCAAGCGGCAGACGAAAATCGGCCGGGATTTTTTCGGGCAGGATGCTGTAAAGCTCGCGGTCTTCACCGATGGTGATGGGGCTGCAAGCAGCATCGCGATGGCGGCGCACGGCAGTTTTGATGCGCACCAGTTCTTCCGTCAGCTGTTCATCGGACATTTTCTCGATATCCTCGTCCCAATGCTGCGGATCGCGGACGGCGTCTGCGGGGGTTTCATCGGCGGTATCCGAACCGCGTAGTTTATAAAACGCGCGGCACATATCCATCGCTTCTTCCATCGGCGGCACTTCAAGCGGTGCGGGGAATGAGCCGGGGATCAGCGCCCAGATTTTATAATCATCCAGCCAACAGCGATCGTCGCCCCTCGCATCCCTGTGCTGGCGGATGGCGTGGCGGCATTCGATGATTTCATGCAAAACGTCTTTCATATCCCGCCAAGCTTGCAGATGATTTTGAATTCTTCATCGGTGACGGGGGAAACGGAGAGGCGCGATTGTTTGACCAGCGCCATGCCTTTCAGTTTCGGATGTGCCTTGATGTCGGCAAGGGTCACGGTTTTTTTCAAAGGTGCTGATGCTGTGACTTCGACCATGCCGAATTTGCCCGTCTCGTCGGTCGGGTCGGGATGGTAGAGCTTTGATACCTTGATCGTACCGACAATTTCCTTGCCGTCATTGGAGTGATAGAAAAAACACTCGTCGCCCTGCTTCATGGTCTTCATGTTGTTGGCGGCTTGATAGTTACGCACGCCCGTCCAGCCGGATTTTTTGTCCTTCACCATCTGCTGCCATGAATAGGCAGAGGGTTCCGATTTCATGAGCCAGTAAGCCATTTTGTTTTCTCCTGCTGGTTTTTTCTATCATATAGGCTTGTATTATCTAGCCTTTATTGCATTTGCATAACGGGAATGATTCAGGGTATAACTTTCCCAAGTCAAACAACCATGCTGGAATGACATGCCGCAAATCATTATTTGCCGTGCGAGCGAAGTACTGAAGAAGGTTGCGGCGCAAAATACCGCCGGACAGCCGGTCGCCGCTGTGCTGTCGATCGAACATCCGGGCGCGGCGCTCGACCATAACGGCTCTGCCCCCATCCTTGCCGACAACGGCCATGCAAACATTCCACAAAAAATTCTAGTCTTCTGGGATTCGGAACAACCGGTCAAGGACGGCCCCGACCTGAAACAGGTCAAGGACGGCCTCGAATTCGTGATGGACCACATCGCCAAAGGCCCCGTTATTATCCATTGCCATGCGGGCAAGGCACGCTCGACCGCGCTTGCGCTTGGCGTGCTGGCGCTGCTGCACCCCGACAAGCCGGAAAAAGAATTGCTGGATGATTTACTCGCCATGCGCCCGCAGGCAGCGCCGAATATTCTGGTCGTCGAAATGGTCGACCAACTGACGGGACGCAACGGCAAGCTGTTGCAGGCGACGCTCGACCACCCCGTTATCGCCGCACAGCGCGCGCAGGCCGAACAGAACCGCAAAGATATCTTGCTGGAGCGCCCCGAATTTTACGAGCGCATGTTCCCCGAAAAAGCCGTCAAGCGCGACCCGCCGAAGAACGCGTCTTGATTTAGTCCCTCCCTTTCCCCTAGGCTTGCAATATGAGCCGGAAGAACAAAACACGAAAGCCCGACAAGCCGCGCGGCGATGAATTCGACAATTTCGTCGAAAATCCGCGCTATGGACGGCGGCCACGCATTACGGGGCTGAACCCTGTGAAGCAGCTTTCCGGTGTCGACTATGTTTACCCACATTGGCATTCGCCCACGACCTGCCGAATACCCAATACGGCTATCGTGGCCGACCGCCAACGGCAGGTGGATTCCACTCTTGCGCCCACCCGTTATTTCTACGTGAAGCGCGAATGCCGCATCTGCCACCGCCTGTTTATCTTCTTTGCGGAAGAACAGCGGCATTGGTATGAATCCCTTAAATTCCCGCTGGAAGCCGATTGCCGCGAGTGCCCTCCCTGCCGCAAGCGGCAGCAGGCAGCAGGCAGTCGAGCGGGAGCGGGAGCGCTATAACGCGCTTTTCCACATTGAAAAGCGCAGCGACGAGGAAAACATCGAGATGGCCGAATGCTGTCTCGTCCTCATCGAAAAAGAAATCTTCACCCGCAAACAGTTGCCAACGGTGGTGCTACGGCTTATAAAGTCCGTCAAGAAGCCTGTCGCGAAACTGCAGAAGCGGATAGATGCTTTATACCTGAAGCTGGCAGCGATGGATGCGGATAA
>JAYUPV010000216.1:0-5927 GCA_043759865.1 Alphaproteobacteria bacterium
CCGCTGCACGCAGCCGTTCTGGCTGGCTGGCCTGACGCCATCCCCGTGCTGGTGCGCGCCGGTGCGGATATGGCGAAAAAGAATTTCTACGAGGAAACCCCGCTTTACACCGCTATCGAAGCTGGTTCGTTTGATAGCGCTGCAGCGCTGCTGCAATCGGGTGCGACGGCGAACACCCGCCGGCTTGATGACGGCATCACCGCGCTTCAAACCGCCATCGAGAAAAAAGATGCGAAGCTTATCCAGCTGCTGCTCGATTACGGTGCGGATGCGGGCGTGAAAACGCCGCCGGATGAACACGGGCTGAACGCTTTCCACTACGCCGCAAAGACCGACACGGCAATCATGAGCGTGCTGCTGAAAAGCGACAGCGCCGCCGCTGTTCACGCGCTTGGCCGCGATGGAAAGAAAGACGTCAGCGCGCTGCGCATCGCCCTTGGCCGTTCCGACCGCGACATGGTGAAACAGCTGCTCGATTACGGCGTGGATGTGAACGAGCGTGACGACAACGGCGAAACGCCGCTTTTTTATCTGCTCGGCCACCGCGACACGCGGGAAGAAACCTTGCCGCTGATCCGCCTGCTGCTGCAGCGCGGCGCGGACCTTGATAAAGCCCGCAATTTCTGGGACGAAACCCCGCTGTTTCCTGCGGTGCGCGAAAGCTTCACCGAAGCAGCGTCGCTTTTGCTTTCCCTCGGGCTTGATGCGAAACAAAAAAGCCATATCGACGAAACGCCGCTGCACCTCGCCGCCGAAAAGTGGGATGTGAAAATCGTGAGCGACCTTATCGCCCATGGCGCGGATATTGAAGCGCAGGACCGCACCAAGCGCACGCCGCTGCATATCGCGGCGCATTACAACCGGCCAAAAGTGGTGGAGGCATTGCTGGAGGCCGGCGCAAATCCGTTCGCCAAAGACAAAAGCGGCAAGACCCCGCGCGAGCTTGCCCTTGCCCCGTTCCAGCAAAACGTACGCAAGCTGCTGACCCGCAAGGAACAGGAAATAGAAATAAAGCGAGAAGGTTACAACAACTGGTGGCGCCGCAAGGCGACCGAAGACGAAGCGCCTGCTGTAACGCACAACCCGCCGATACGCTCGGGCCGCTTCCAGCCACGCGGCAAGAATCACTCTTCCAAACACTTTGGAAACAGGCGATAATCCTCCATAAGTCTCGCACAGATTTTAAGGAAAATGCCCGTGGCTCCAGAGGAGTTTTATAACGCGCCGCAGAAGCCCGATGCCGCCAGCGTCAACGCGCCGCGCGGCTATGACGGCAATACCTATTTGCACGAGCTGTGCGAACGCGGCGCGCCCGCTTCCCTGATAAAAGAAGCGCTCGCGATGGGCGCCGACATCAACGCCCTCAACAAACAAAAACTGCCGCCGCTGGGCCTTGCGATCATGCGCGGTGAAGTGGCGACGGTGCGCACGCTGGCGGAGGCGGGGGCCGAGCTTTATTTCCCGGTCGGCAAAAACGGCCCCGATACTTTGAATTTCAACGCCACCTATTTCGCCGCCGCTTTCGGCTGCCGCGACAAGCTGGCGGTGGTGCTGGAAAAAGGCGGCGATGCCTTCGTCAACTGCACCGGCATCGACAATGTCGGCTTTGACAATAAGTTAAAACCGCTGCACGCCGCCATTTCCAAGTGGAAAGCAGAATCGATTCCGCTGCTGGTGGACGCAGGCGCTTTCGTGAACGAGGAAGCGGGCTTTGCCAAAGAAACACCGCTGATGCTGGCGGTGTCGAATGATTCCGAAGATGCGGTGATAAAACTCGTCAAGCGCGGCGCTTCGCTTGAATACAAGCATTCCGAAACCGGCAACACGCCGCTCGGCTATGCCTGCTCGCTCGACAAACGCTGGACGGCGCAAAAACTGCTTGCGCTTGGTGCCGACACGCAGGCCACAAACAGCAAGGGCCGCTCGCCGCTGATGCAGGCGGCAACGCTGGGCAATTCGCTGCTGGTCACTGAAATTTTAAAGAGCACCCCCGATGTGAACGCCCGCGACAACGAGGGCCAGACCGCGCTGATGCTGGCCTCCGCGCGCGGCAGCTCGGAAACGGTCAACCTGCTGCTGAAGGCGGGGGCCGACCCTCTCCTGACCGACAGCTTCAACCGCTCGGCCCGCACCCATGCGCTGAATTCCAACAACAGCGGGTATAACACCAGCCGCTACGACAACTACGGCGGCGCGGGACATTCGATTTCGTGGATTCTCGAAGAGGCTGAAAAATCGGCGCTGCAAAAACAGTTCGAGAAAACCTATGACCAGCTCAAGCGCAAGCCCGCCGCCAAAGGCCCGGTGCCCTGACCATGGCGCAGCGCAAGAAACCCAATCGCAAACCTGCCAGCAAAAAACCCGTTGCCAATGATGACGATATCAAAGCGTCACCCGCCGCCGTCAAAGACGGTTTCAACAAATCCTATATCCGCGAGCCGGATAAAATCACCGATGAAAGAACCAACCGCACCGTTCTGATCGACGCGATAAACGAAGGCGATCTCGGCACAGTCGCAAAGCTGCTCGAGGCCGGAGCGTCGGCGAACAAGGGCACCAAAGACGGCCGCGCGCCGCTGCACTATGCGATGCGCGCAGGGAATGAAGCGATTGCCGACCTGCTGCTCGATTACGGCGCGCAGATAAACCCGCGCGACAAGGAATTGAAAACACCGCTGTTCGAAGCGTTGAACGCGCCCGACCCGCTGAAAATGATTGCGCTGTTGCTCGATGCCGGCGCGGATGCCGATATCCCCGACGGCAACGGACAAATTCCGCTGCACGTGGCGGCGGCGAATGCCTCGCTGCCGGTGCTGCGCGAACTGCTGCTGTACACCGACAACCCGAACCGCCCCGACAACAAAGGCTATCAGCCGCTGCACCGCGCCGCCGAAAAAAATACTGTCGAGGCCGTGCAGACTCTATTGTTCGAGCGCGTGAACATATTTTCCTCGAGCAACGACGGCGACACCTGCCTGCACCTTGCCGCGTCGCGCGATGATTCGACCGCCGTTGCCGAGTATCTTTTGAAAACCGAGGCCTGTGGGCTGGTAAACGCCGTGAATATTTACGGGCGCTCGCCGCTGCATCTCGGCATTTTGCACAAAAACGAATCCCTTTCGGCGCTGATGATTGCATCGGGCGCGAACGTCAACCTGCCCGACAAGCAGGGCGCGACGCCGCTGCACGAAGCAGCCGAAATCGGCAACACGAAACTCGCGAAACTGCTGATCGAAAACGGCGCGGATGTGGCGAAGTCCGATTCAACCAACCGCGTCACGCCGCTGCACCTCGCCATCCGCTCGGGCGGGCTTGCGATGCTGGAGCTGCTGCTGCAATTCGGCGCAGACCCCTCTAAGGGCGATGCCGACGGCATTACCCCGCTGATGGCCGCCGCATTCAAGGGCAACACCGCCGTCGTCGGCGCGCTTTTGGGCGCGGGGGCCGATGCGGTGAAGCGCGACAAGCTGGGGCGCAACGTGCTGCAACATTGCTCAGCGCAGCTTTCCGAGGCGGTTTACACGCAATTGATAGACGCCGGCGCGGAAACCGACGGCAAGGATACATGGCAGCGCACGCCGCTTGTCTCCGCCATCATGGACCACAACATGAAACTTGCGACCGTGCTGCTCGACAAAGGCGTGAACGTGAACGCGGTTGACGATCAGGGAAATTCCGCCCTGCACCTCGCGCTCTCGCGCCGCAAACTTGAAATCATCGACAAGCTGCTCGAAAAAGGCGCCGACCCGAACGTGACCGACAAATGGTCGAAACAAACCGCCCTGCACCTCGCCTGCAATCTCGGCCTTGAAACCGAAATCGGCAAGCTGGTGAAAAACGGCGCAGATTTAAAAGCCAAAGACCAGTCCGGTCGCACGCCGCTGCACACCGCTGTTTTGAATTCCTACAGCTCGTCCGAATCGGTGAAGGCGCTGCTGAAAGCGGGCGCCGACCCGCTTGCCGAAGACGCGCAGGGCAACACGCCCTATGACATGGCCTTCGGCCTCGACAAGCGCGTGGCCATGGATCTCATCAAGGCCGAGCTTGCCAAAAAAGGCAAACAAGGCGTCAAGCCCAAGCGCTATAACCCCTATGGCGGGTATTATCCGAACGGGTTTTAAGGTGCGGGCGGCGTTTTTATTTTTCGTAATTTCTTTTTTATTCTTTTCCTCGACCGATCTTGCCTATGCACACACTGACACCGTATCTAGCGGCTTTCAGAACCTTCTCAGTACGATTTGCCAGATCAGCGGCTTCTTCTTCACCGTGAACGGTTTCTTCAAGTTCAAAAAGTTTTTGCGTATGGATAAGTCGGAAAAGATTTACAAGCGCACCCGCATAAAGGCGTTTTTGTATCCCGCGATTGGTATTTTACTGCTTGCCCTTTTGTTTTTTCAAAAAATCCTGCAAAACCCCACCAGCTTCGGCCAATTGAGTCTCTTGGTTTGCTGCTCACCTGAAAGCCGAAAAGACAGGAGCGGCTGGCCTCGTTATTGCAACTACGTGAGCCCGCCCAAGCGGGTAGAGCTGGGATGGGTCGAGAGAGAATGGGAAGAAAAATCCCGAAATGGCGCTGCCGAAGCACAACTGAAACTTGGCGACTATTACTACAACGAGAGCCAAACCCAAGCAGACGATGTTTTTGCAGCCAGATGGTGGGAAAAGGCAGCAGAGTTGGGCAATGAAAAAGCCCAATGGAAGATAGCGATAACCCCCGATCTTGACTTTGGTGACAGCAAGGAAAAATGGCTTAGAAAATTTGCGAGACAAGGAAATTTTTCTGCTCAGCGCCTGCTTGCTCGGCACACGCAAGATATGGTGGAATCCTGCTTCTGGTACAAAGTCGCGGCGCTGCATCCGCAATGTTTGGAAAACGCGAATTCCTCCGATTGCAAAGAAGTCGAGGAACAAGGTCGACAAGTCTATCAAAAAATAACTGCCAAACAGATGCTGGATGTTTTGAAACGGGTTAAAGAGCGGAAGCCCGAGTCTCCCGCTGTTCCAGAAAAGGGCGGCGAGCAGCCATGAGATATACGATAAGCGTGGATGCGCCTATTTTACTTCGGATATTTTAAACGAATAATGCCCTTGTTTCCCGCCAGTCTTGTCATTTTCATCCCCGCTGCTGTTGCCGCTTTTTCCGCGCTGATATTTTATCGCAAGCGTAACCCCGCGAAGCCTGACCCGCATATGAAGTTCATTACCGTTGCGGCGGTTGTGCCTTACGGGTTGATGGCGTTGTGGTCGGTTGAGCTTTTCAAATCAGAACTGCGGTCGCTGCCCATATGGTTTGTGTACTGGACTTTCGCCGATATTGTTTACCACGCTGTCCTGAAGCTGCCCGATAAATGGCGCAAAAAAGCCGCGCTTGGCGTTTTCGCGGCAATGGCTTTGTTATTTTTCGCGGGGCTGGCGGAGAGGTTTTAAAAATCTCTCTCCGTTGTCGCTCCTGTGAAAGCAGGGGCCCAGTCGGGTCTGGGAGCGGCGTACCACCTGTCACCCAAAACTCTTCCATAGGCGGTAGAGGTAAAACGCCAACTGGGCCCCTGCTTTCGCAGGGGCGACGGGTTTACTTTTATGGCAACCTCGCACCGCCATCTCCCGCCTCATTCGCATTATGAAAATCACTATCACACTATACTATATAGAGTCGCGGCATTGACCTTGCCCCCCTACTATGGCAAGAATCTAGACATCATTATTTCATAATTTCAAAGAGCTGACGGGAGCCTTTTGCCATGGCCGTTACTTCCCTCAAAGACGCTTTTCCGCGCATGAGCCTGATTGAAAAACAAACGCGCGCACTGAAAGCGCTCGCCTTCGGCATGATGCCGATGATCCTCGACTCGCTCTCGCCTGAAAAGCCCCCTTTCACCACAGATAAGGTCTAAGCACATGCGCGGTTTCGCACCCGGTTTCAACAGCAA
>JAYUPV010000217.1:0-4673 GCA_043759865.1 Alphaproteobacteria bacterium
CTACAGCGTGGCCGAAGTCGAAGCCGCGCTGAAAGGCACGACCGCGAATGACAACGTCGCCATCATCGGCACGGGGCAGAGCATGATGGACGCGCTCGCCGTGCTCGACCATATCGGCTATCAGGGCAAAATCCACGCCTATTCCCGCCACGGCGCGGAGCCTTGGGCGTTCGATGCAGAGCTTTACAGGCAGGAACGCCCCCGCTACACGCCGCTGTATCTCGACCCCGCCCAAGTGCAAAAGGCGCAGGACCAGTCTTTCGACGGTTTGCGCGAGCGCCTCGGGCATGAATTCCGCCGCGCGAAAAAGCAGGGCTATGGCATTGCCCATGTGCTGACCGCGATTGATTTCAAAGGCCTTGCCACGACAGGGCCGGATGGCACAGCGCCCGAAGGCTTGAAAAACCTGCACGAGCTGTGGGAAAAAATCTACGGCAACCCCACCGCCCCCGTGCGCCACGCACTGCTGGAACAATACAAAGAAAGCCAGCAACTGAATTTAGTGCGCCACGAAGTCCACGCGGAAAATATCGCCGTGGCGCAGGGTGGTTTCGCGCTGGACGGATTTCAGGACGAGAAACCCCTGAAAGTATCGGCAGTGTTCAACGCCGCATCGTTCGGGCGCAAAGCCATCGCCTCGCCGCTGCTGCAAAAAGCGGCGGAGGACGGCCTGCTGGCAATTGACGGCGCAGCGGTACGCCCGGGTCTGCAGAACCATCCCGCTGTTTTCGCGGCGGGGCCTGCGGTCAGCCCCGATAAATGGGGCGTGGAAACCTTCCGCGACAACAATGCCAAAGTTTCACGGCAGAGCGTCGATCAGGCGCTTGGCCTGAATTTGAAAAAACAACAATCTGCAACCAAGGAGAGAAAACATGACTTCAAGAGTTAAAGAATTCAGCGAAGAACGCGCGGCCTATAACACGATCCTCGCCAAATACGCGAACAGCACACAAAAAAAATTCTACGGCCTCGACGCCGCGACCTATGAAGACGGCGCGCTCGACAAGAAAACCAAAGAGCTGCTCGGCTTTGTCGCGTCGCTCGTGCTGCGCTGCGACGACTGCATTCTTTACCACACCATCGAATGCCAGAAGGCGGGCGTGAACAGCCAGGAATTGTCCGAGGCGGTTTCCATCGGCCTGCTCGTCGGCGGCTCCATCACCATCCCCCATATCCGCCGCGCCATGAAAGTGTGGGACGAGGAACTAGCGGAGCATGTGACGCAGGCGGCCGAGTAAGCAAATCAAGATACCTTCCGGCCCGCACAAGCCGGAGGGGTTTCACGCAACCGCAGGGGCAAAAGGCCCCTAACCTTACGCCCCTGCGGTTTTTTTCTACTTCACACACACAAGTAAAAGGGCGGAGTTACTCCTTCTCCGCCCTTTTATTTATTATCAATAGCTTGGCAGAAAACCGGCACCTGTAACGCGGTCTAATGGCTTTGCGAGCCTCGAAAAACGTGTCTGCGTACACCTCCGCATGCCTGCCCGAAACGGGAATGCAATAAATTCAGTCCTTTAGAAAAAATCCGCCCAAAAAACGCGGTTGGAATAGCCACGCGAAATCAATCGCTTGCAGAGAGTGTGTTTTTTGGAGGTAAGGGAGTGAAAAATGAAAGGTTTGCTCCCTGCTTCCCTACCGGCGAAAGCCGGGGCGGTGCAGAGTTTTAACCTTGACAGAATCGAATCATTTCCATTATTCTGGAAGTATGGATACACAAGAAGCCCTTATCGCGTTTGACGCCCTGTCTCAGGAAACCCGCCTGAAAGTATTCCGGCTGCTGGTAGAGCACGGGACAAAAGGCGCGCCTGCCGGTGTTTTGAGCGACAAGCTGGGCGTGCCCGCCAATACCCTGTCTTTTCACCTGTCGCATATGAGCAACGCCGGGCTGGTGGTTTCGCGCCGCGAAGGGCGCTCCATTATATACAGCGCCGATTTCGATTTCTTCGGCGGCCTTATCCGCTTCATGGTCGAAGACTGTTGCAGCGTCGAATTTGCGAGTATCAGAGATGATAAAAAGAAAGGCTGCAGCGTGATCGAGCTTTCCAACTGCTGCCCCCCGAAAACAAAGGAGAAAAAATCATGAAACGTCTGCATATCCATGTCGGTGTCGAAAACCTTGACCAGTCTATCCGCTTTTACAGCGCCCTGTTCGGCGCCGAACCTGTCAAAACCAAGCCCGACTACGCCAAGTGGATGATCGACAATCCGCATGTCAATTTTGCCATTTCCACGCGCACCGGAGAGACGGGCGTGAACCACCTCGGGATTCAGGTCGATGAAGAAAGCGAACTGACGGAACTGCGCGAACGTCTCGCCAAAGCCGATATGTCTGTCGTCAACGAGGGTGAAACCGTGTGTTGCTACGCCCGTTCCGACAAGTCGTGGGTGCATGACCCCGCCGGCATTCCGTGGGAAGCCTACCGGACGATGGAAGACGCCGAAATTTTCAAGGCGGAAAAGGCTGAAGCAAGCGGCTGCTGCGCACCGGAAGCTGATGCAGCTTCCTGCTGCACGCCGCAGCAAGCTAAAACGGGAAGCTGCTGCTCATGACTGCCGCGCCGCTGAAAGTCCTCATTCTCTGCACGGGAAATTCATGCCGTTCGATTATCGGCGAAGCACTGTTCAATCATCTCGGGCAGGGGCGGATAACGGCGTTCAGCGCGGGCAGCAAGCCGACGGGGCAAGTCCACCCCAAAAGCCTCGCCCTGTTGCAAGCCAAAGGGATTTCAACGGCGGGTTTCCGCAGCAAGTCGTGGGATGAATTTGCCCAGACGCCAATAGACGTTGTGATTACCGTTTGCGACAGCGCGGCGGGGGAAGCCTGCCCCGTTTTCTTCGGCGCACCCGTCAAGGCGCATTGGGGAATTCCCGATCCTGCCCATGCCACAGGCACGGAAACGGAAATTATGGCGGCATTAGAGAGCGCGTACAAAACGCTGGAAGCGCGCATCAAAGCCTTTCTCCGGCTGCCCACGGATATTTCCAAGGACGAACTTTCAAAGCATCTCCGCTCCATCGGGGAAACCATCACATGAGCAAGCCCCCTCCCCTTTCAAAGCGTCTGGTGGCGGAAGGAGCGGGAACAGCTTTTCTGCTCATGACGGTTGTCGGCTCGGGCATCATGGGCGAGAGACTGGCGGCCGGCAATGCCGCCATTGCCCTGCTTGCCAACAGCATTGCCACGGGCTGCGCGCTGGCTGTTCTTATCCTGATATTCGCGCCGGTTTCGGGCGCGCATTTCAATCCGGCTGTCACGCTGTGCATGGCACTTCAAAAGAAAATCAGCCGGGGCGACGCGATGGCCTATATCGGCGTTCAAATTCTTGCCGCGATTATTGGCGTCGCTGCGGCGCACCTTATGTTCGGCGAACCCCTGCTGTTTGCCTCCGGAAAAATCCGCACCGGCGGCGCGCAATGGTGGAGCGAGTTTGTCGCCACCTTCGGCTTGCTGATGGTGATATGGGGCTGCGTCAGGCATAACGCCGCCGCCGTTCCCCTTGCCGTTGCCGCGTATATAACGGCGGCATACTGGTTTACAGCCTCGACATCCTTTGCAAACCCCGCAGTCACGATAGCAAGGGCGATGAGCAATACTTTTGCGGGCATCCGGCCGGACGACGTCATCCCCTTCATCGCCGCCCAATTGGCGGGCGCGGTTGCGGCAAGCGCCTTTTGCGCATGGCTGCATAAATCGAAGTAGCGCGACCCGCGCGTTTCCGCATAATCTCCCGTCAAATCATGCTTGCGCGAATCCTTATTAAAAAGATTCGGGCGGACAAATGCTGAGGAAAACGGGCAAACGTATTGTCCGCAAAAGGTTCTTTTAAATTTAACTCAACCTTAACCCGTCTCGGACATACTAAGCCCACTTAAGAAAAAACGTTTATCCCAACCAAGGAGTTTAGCAATGACCTCATTCAAAATTCATACGCCTGAAAACGCCCCCGAACAGTCGCGCCCGTTCCTGAAAGAACTGGTCAACCGTCTCGGTTTCCTGCCCAACGTATATGGCGCGGTATCTGAATCGTCGATGGCGCTGCGCGCATGGCTCGGCCTGAAGAACACCGTCGAAACCGGCCTGTTCACGCCTGTCGAACGCCGAATTATTATGATGACCACCAGCTACCTCAACAACTGCAGCTATTGTATGGCGGCAGGCACCGTGACAGGCGACAAGGAAGGCGTATCGAAAGACATTATCGACGCTCTCCGCGCCGACAAGCCGCTGAAGGACGCGAAGCATGAACAGCTGCGCCAGTTCACCAAATCGGTCCTGAAGCGCATTGGCCGCCCCGAGCGCACCGACATCGACGCGCTGAAAAAAGCGGGCTACACCGAAGCCCACATCCTTGAAGTCGTGACCATCGTGTCGCTCGGCATCATGGGCAACTACATCAACCACATCGTCGAAGCACCGCTCGACAAGCAGTTCGAAGGCGGCCGTTTCGAGGAACGCAAAGTCAGCGCACGCCTGTCCGAAGCAGCCTGATTTCGCCGAAGAAGATTGAAGAAAGAAACCGGGCGGGGCTTCCCTTCGCCCGGTTTCGCTTTTTCCCGGGCAGCCTTGTTTTCAAACGGTTTTGTGTCGCTTTTTTGACAGAAAAGTGAGGTCGGGATAAACTGTATATACGATATATCCCAAACAGATGGCGGTTTTGGTCGTGTATCTT
>JAYUPV010000218.1:0-15961 GCA_043759865.1 Alphaproteobacteria bacterium
AAGATAAGTTCGAAAGCGGCTTCACCTTCAACACCCCGAACGCCACCAGCCATTGCGGCTGCGGCAAGTCGTTCAAGACGTCGTAATTATTACCGATTAGAAAAAAGGCGGGCGTCACAATCCGCCTTTTTTTATTTCAGGCGTATTGCCCCGCGCACCAGCCCGATGCCCATGCCCATTGGAAGTTATGCCCGCCGAGATGTCCCGTCACATCCACGACCTCGCCGATGAAATAGAGGCCGGGCGCTTTTTTGGCTTCAAGGGTTTTTGATGAAAGTTCGTCCGTGTCCACGCCGCCGAGGGTGACTTCGGCGGTGCGGTAGCCTTCGGAGCCGGTCGGCTTGATGCGCCAGTGGTGGATGCGGTCGGCGATGACGCGAAGCTTCTGGTCGGAAAGGTCGGGCAGGGGGATGTCAAATCCCGATTGCGCCGCGACAAGGTCGGCAAGGCGCTGCGGCAGGAAGCGTGAAAGGGCGTTACGCAGGTGCGACTTGTTTTTCTCCTGCCGCATGTTTTTCAATTCCTCGAAAACATCGACGTCGGGAACGAGGTTGACGATGATGTCGTTGCCCTCTTTCCAGTAGGAAGATATTTGCAAAATAGAGGGGCCGGATAGGCCCTTGTGCGTGAACAGCAGCGCCTCGCGGAATTGTGTTTTGTCATGCGCGACCACGGACGGGTCAACCGACAGGCCGGAAAGCGCCTTGGTCTGCGCCAGCAGCTCCGCATCGAACAACAAGGGCACCAGCCCCGCGCGCGTCGGGATAATGTCGAGGCCGAATTGTTTTGCCACTTCGTACCCGAAAGGCGTCGCGCCCATCTTGGGGATGGAAAGCCCACCCGAGGCGATGACCAGAGATTGCGTGGTGAAAGTCTCGCGGCTTGTTTCCACGATATAGCCGTTGTCATGGCGGATTGATTTTACGCTGGTTTCAAGCAGTATTTCCGCGCCAACGGTGTTCATCTCGTCCAGCAGCATCTGGATAATCTGCCGCGCCGATTCATCGCAGAAAAGCTGCCCGAGGGTTTTTTCGTGGAACGCAATGCCGTGTTTCTGCACCAGCTTGATAAAATCATGCTGCGTGAAGCGGGCAAGGGCAGATTTGGCGAAATGCGGGTTGCCCGATAAGAAATTCGCGGGCGTGCAATGCAGGTTGGTGAAGTTGCAGCGGCCGCCGCCGGAAATGCGGATTTTCTCGCCGGGATCTTCGGCATGGTCGATAACAACGACACGCCTGCCGCGCTTGCCGGCCTCGATGGCGCACATCATGCCCGCAGCACCCGCGCCGACAATCAATACATCGCAGGATGCCATTACATTTTCAGCTTGAAGCGGTTGGGGTCGTGGTTCTTCAGCGCTGCGATATCGCTTGCCAGTTCCGCCTGCCGTTGTTCTTTCGACATGAATGCAATGCCGCGCTCTTCCATCTCGGCGCGCAGGTAATCGACGATGGGCGGATAGGGCTTGCGAATGGTTTCAACAGTATGCGCCGCGCGCAGGGTCGCAAGGTCGAGTGTGCGTTCGTTCTGCTCGTCGCGCAGCGACATATCGGCACCGAGTTCCACCAACGCCTTCACGGCCTCGAGCTTGCCTCTGCCGGTCGCCATGTGCAGCGGCGTCCATTTGAAATTGTCGGCAAGGTCGAGCTTTGCCTTGTGCGCCGCCAGCACGCCGATCATGTGGACGCTGTCGTCGCTTGCGGCGTAGTGCAGCGCCGACTGGCCGGTAATGGCAACGGTAAGGTCAGGGTCGGCGCCCATATCGAGCAGCGTTTCGGCCGCGTGCCATTTCTTTTTTATCATGGCGTGCTGTAACAGCGTGTGGCCGTGGCTGTCGCGCATATCGGGGTCGGCCCCGTCGGTGATGTAGAAACGGATGTTCTCCACATCTTCGTCGTCGACCGCCTTGAAAACGTCCTTTATTTGCTCGGGCTGGGTGTAATTGAGATACATGCTATTTGCCCAGCTTGTAGCGGTTGGGGTTGTTCTTTTTCAGGGTGGCGATGTCGTTGCCGACTTTTTTTTCATTGGCCTGCTTGAAGGCCGTGCTTGCCTTGTGCGCGTCGTCCATCTTGCGGGTTAGGTGGCGTTCGATGTCGATATATTCCTGCCACGCGAAATCCAGCACCTCGCTTTTGCGCCATGTCGCGATATCGAGCGGGGTGTAGCCGTCGCGGTCTTTGGCGAACATATCCGCGCCCGCCTTGGTCAGGGCGTAAACAGCCTTGGGCGATCCTGAATAGGCGGCGACGTGCAGCGGCGTCTGTTTATTTTTGTCCTGTATCTCGGGGTTGGCCTTGTATTTCGCCAGCAGATCGACCATCTGGTAATTATCATGCTCCGCCGCGTAGTGGAGCGCGGTGTAGCCATGCGTGCCCTTGCTTTTCAGGTCGGGGTCGGCCCCGCCCTCGAGCAGCAGCGTCGCGGAGATGTAACGGTGCTTGGACGCTGCGTATTGCAGCAGAGTTAGGCCGTCGGCGTTGCGTACATTCACGTCGCCGCCGCTGGTCAGGAAGCGGCGCAGCGTGTCGACGTTTTCGGCGTCCACGGCTTCAAAGGCCTGCTTCAAGGCGTCGGGAAAATTGTACTTGTTGATCATGCCGACAAGATATCAGGCCTGTCGGTTATGTCAATATTCTGCAAGGCTTGCGGCAGCGGTCAATTCCGTGGAAAATATAAGCCAACAAAAGGATGTTCCCATGCGTTACCTGCTACTTATCCTGTCTTTTTTACTCTTTTTTCCAGCTGCCGCTGAGGCGCAGGATGCCGATGTTAAGGCGCGGGCGGAAAAGGGCGAGGCTGACGCCCAGTTCCTGCTGGGGGTAGCCTATGCGCAGGGCGAGGGCGTGGCGCAGGATTACGCCGAGGCCGCCAAGTGGTGGCAGAAAGCGGCCGAGCAGGGCAATGCCGATGCCCAGAACAACATAGGCTTCCTTTTCAAGAACGGCAAAGGCGTGGCGCAGGATCTCGCAAAGGCTGAAAGCTGGTACCGCAAGGCTGCGGATCAGGGAAATGCGAACGGCCAATACAACCTCGCACGTATTCTGCTCGCGGCGAAAAACGCCAAGGAAGCAGCACCCCTGTACCAGAAGGCCGCCGATCAGGGCAACGTGAACGCGCAGTATGAATATGGCCTGCTGCTGCTCGCCGGTAACGGCGTGGCGCAAAACGGCAAGGAAGCCGTGGAGTGGCTTATCAAGGCCGGTGACAAAGGCAATGCCGAGGCGCAATACGCGCTCGGGATTATCTACAGGGAAGGAAAGGCTGTCCAGCGCCATACGAAAGAGTCATACCGCTGGTTGCTGATGGCGGCGGAGCAGGGGAAGGTCGAGGCGCAGTATGAATGCGCGATCGCCAACAGGGATGGCATCGGCGTCCCCGCCAGCGAAACGGAAACATGGTCGTGGTACAAAAAAGCGGGCGAGCAGGGACATGCTGAATCACAGTACAACGTGGCGCTTTACTACGCCAAGGGCATGACGGTGGCCAAGGATCTTGTGGCTGCGCTCGACTGGGCGCGACGCAGCGCGGAGCAGGGGAATGCGCACGGACAGCAGCTCTACGGAACTTTCTTTGAGCTGGGCAAGGGCGTGCCGAAGGACAAGATCGAGGCTGAGAAATGGTATCTCAAGGCTGCCGAGCAGGGCGATGCGCAGGCGCAGAGCGACCTTGCCTCTCTTTACTTTAATGGGGACGGGGTTGCGCAGGACTTTGCCGCGTCGGCTAAATGGTACCAGAAAGCGGCCGAGCAGGATCATGCGGAAGCTCAATACAGTGTCGGGCTGCTGCATTATCTTGGCAAAGGCTTTGCAAAGGACGACAAGCTGGCCTTCGACTGGTACCGCAAGGCGGCCGCCCAGAACCACGCCGTGGCGCAATTCAGTCTCGCCGGGTTGTTCGACCGGGGCGAGGGCATCAACAAGAACAGCCAGGAAGCCGAAAATTGGTACCGCAAGGCTATTGCCAATGGCGACCTCAAGTCCAAGGCAGCGCTCGAGAAGCTGCTCAAGGAGCGGGCCAAGCCAAAAGAATAGGCAGGACCGGAATTAAAAAAGGCCAGGTTGGAGGACCTGGCCTTTTTTATTGCTCACTAATATATGGGGCTATGTGGCGGCACCGGCCATGTGCGGCGTGGAAACCTGCCTGCGGATAAAGGGAGCCGGCGTTTGCAAGCTCTGCCCACCCTCGACACGCGCTTCAATGGCCTTGCGGCACAAAGCGTAGTCCTGGGTTGTCGAAAATCCTTCGATCGTTTTCATTTCTATTTCCATGGCCTTACCTCTTTTTTTACGTTTTTAAGTCTGTCTTGGCAATTTTCTTGCTCTATAAGTCCAGATTGCGCAACAAAAAGCTAACTGTCAAATCACGTTGTTAAGTTTAGGGTGTGTTTGATGTTAATTTCTCATTAATTATTAATTGCTTATCGGTATTTATTGAATTTTTAAAACAGGCATAAAAAAACGCCCCTCGCTGGGGCGTTTTTGTTTCGAATCATTGGCGACTCGGGGTTATCCCAGCGAATTGCCTGAATTTTTCGGGCTTGCAGGAGAAACCGAAATCTCTGTTCCCCGGCTGATAGCGAATTGATGACGCGCGGAGCAGGCACGTTCCATCCCTGATTTTGCTTCGATGCCTTCTGCTGTATTCCAATATCCCGGTTCTGTATTCAAAGTCATGCTGCCCACCCTCACAAAAGGTTTGTACTTCCCATAGAATTAATCATCGCCTATTTTTCCTAATGCGTCAAAGAGATTAAAAAATTACCATAAATATCAATGGCTTAAAATCGTTAACGGCCGCTTTTAATTAAGCTTAATTAACGCTGGGAGGATTGAGAAGACGCAAGGGCAAGGTGCGGCGGTGAGTCGGAACGCCCGGTTACTGACCCTTGCGGTACTGCTTGATATGCAGGGCAAGCGCATCGGAGTGGCCCATCTTCTTGAGCTCCTCGATGAATTTATATTCCCCGAAGGACTCAAGATCATTCAGCTCGCAGGCGACCGTGCACATATACCAGACCTTGTCTTCATGTTTCGCCATGCTGACCTTCATGTGTTCCTGCATGGGGGCGTGAAGATGCGGGTGTTTGATGCCAGCGGATTCCTGCTGCGCTTCGCGCAGAATACCGGCTGTCATCAGCACGAAGCGCGCTGGGCTGACGGGGTTGTTGCGGTTGAAGCCGACATAGACCAGCTTGCTCTCGGGCAAATAGGTCGTGGGCTGTGGCGTTGACATGACTTTAATGTGGATCTGGTTGACGCTGACGAAATCGGTGAGCTGCTGCCCGTGTGGGCTGTGGTTCAGGATATCGAGCGCCTTTTCGACCATGACTTCATCGGGCGGCAGCGGCTGTCCGGGGGAGAAAAATTCCTGGAGTTTCGGTGCGTTGCTCATGGGCGTTATCCTTCGAGCCAATGCTGGCTGTAGGGGCTGTAGGGGAAGTGGATTCCCGTCAGCAAAAGGCTCTGTTCCTGGAAGGCGAGCTTGCCGTCGGTATCCACAACGATGGTTGCGGCGATGAGGCCGCCGCCGTAATAAATCGTGCCGCTGACGCGGTGGACATGTAGCGTGGAGTCATACGAGACTTTCAGCGGCTTGAAGCTGGCTATCACGCTTTGCTTCTGCTCGTCGGTCATGCTTTCAAGGAACGGCATTTTTTTCAGGTCCTTGATGAGGAATATATCGCCCTCGGAGCCCTGCACGTTCGAGAAAAAGAAATCGAGATAGGGAATGACGTTCATCTCGTTCAGGCGGATGACGTCTTTTTCGTTGATCGTGTAAATCGGGTTCGCCGTACCGTCAACGCTCAGGAATTCGGTGCCGTTGCTGATGTACTGCATGCTGAAGGTAGGCATGGTCGCGTAATTGATAAGCCGGTACAGGCGGTAGTTGTTATAGAAGGGCAGGCTGCGCCACGACACTTCGGTCGATTCCTTGGAGAATACAACGGCATCCTTGTGCCCGGACAGCTTGTCCAGCACTTCGTGCGATTGTTCCTTGTTTAGCCTGGTCCAAGAGGGCTGCATATTAAACCTGGTTGAGGCTGGCGTAGTACCTTGTGTGCTCATATCTTCCTGACACCCGTCGACGAGATAAAAGTATATCAGTCTTGCGCTTGGGTGAATAGCAATTCTCGAAAGGGTTTCCCGTTAGCTTTCAGCGACTTGGGCTGCCGCGTCGTGGTTTTCCAATATTGCGCCCCGCGCCGCTAGCACGGTATTGCCGTTGGCCGCCGGCCGGAAGGCTTCGTTGCTCAGGACCTGCCGCCATTTGCGTGCCCCCGGCAGCCCCTGATAGAGGCCGAGGATGTGGCGGGTGATGTCTTTCAGCGGGGCACCATTCTGTAAAGAGCGGTCGATATAGGGCAGCAATGCGTCAATCACCTCATGCCGTGTTCTAACGGAGCTATTACCAAAGATCTCCTGTTCCACCTGCGCGAGGAAGTAGGGGTTCGTATAGGCTTCGCGCCCGATCATCACGCCATCGACGTGCTTCAGCGCATCCTGAACATTCTCAACGGTCTTGATGCCGCCGTTGAGAATAATGTTGAGGTCGGGGAAGTCCTTTTTAATCTGGTAGGCGCGGTCATACATAAGCGGCGGAATCACACGGTTCTCGGCCGGACTTAAACCATCAAGTAAAGCCTTGCGGGCATGAATGATGAAGGTGTCGCAACCCTTGGCCGCAATCTTGCCAACGAACTCGAGCAAAAAGCCGTAACTATCCTGATTATCAATGCCAATCCTGCTTTTGACGGTGACGGGCATGCTCACCACCTGCTTCATCGCGTCGATGCACTCGGCAACCGTGTCCGGCCTTGCCATCAAGCAGGCACCGAACGCGCCTTTTTGCACGCGGTCGGACGGGCAGCCGCAGTTCAGGTTCACTTCGTCATAGCCATATTTCTCGGCGAGCTTCGCGCACTCCGCCAGCTCCTTCGGGTCGCTGCCGCCCAGTTGCAGGGCGACCGGATGCTCCTCGGGGTTGAATTCCAGCACCTCGAACTTCTTGCCATAGATAAGTGCGCCGGTCGTAATCATGACCGTATAGAGAAGCGCATTGGGCGAAATGAGCCGCAGGAAATACCGGTCATGCCTGTCCGTCCACCCCATCATGGGGGCGACCGATACGGTACGGTTTATGGGCGGCCTGCCTTGTTTCATGGCGGTAGTTATATATTATTTTCTGGAAAATGGCAAATGCAGCGGTGAGGCCGCATTCTTACGGCCTATTTCAAGCCGAAGCCGGGTTTCGGCTTCGGGGGCTGGCTGCCGTTGAGCTTTTGGTACAGGTAGGGCGGCAGGGCGGGCATGGAGATCAGGGGGCAGCTTTCTTCCAGTGCCTTGCGCGCGGGGGGGACGTAGACAGGCGGCTTCCATTTCACGCCAGCGGGAACGACCACGATTTGATAGGTGGTGCCAGCAGGCAGACCGGTGAAGGCGTCTTGCCCGTCGATGTAGAAGTTTTCGTTCTTCATCTTGAAAAAGACTTTGGCCGTGTCGATGTTGAAGCTCTTTTTCATGTGGTCTTCGACCGATATCGACGTCGATTTCGTGCCGGCAAGCGGCGTGTTTCCCATGAGAACGAGGTAGTAATCCGCAGCGCGGCTGATGACCGGCAGTACCAGCTGACCGCCGGGGCCGGGCTTGGCTCGGCCGACTTCCATGTCAAAGGTGTATACGCCTTCGGCCGATTTGAATATCTCGAGCGTCTCGCGGCGCTTGTCTTCCCACTTTGTATCGGGTTTTACGGGGACGGGGGTTTCCACAACCGTTTCCACCGCAGCGGGGGCTGCTGTTTCCACCGCAGCAGGCGCTGCAACCGCGACCACGTCTTTCGGTGTGCGGCGGAAGAGCTTGTTAAACAGGTTCTTGATGCTCTGGGGGACGAGTTTCATGGCCGCTCACGTAATAAATATGGATTTGGCTGGATTATAAAAGGTAATTTTGTTATGTCAATGTATATAATGCCCCCGAGAAGAGCTGAAAACCTCGAAAAAAACACCAAAAAAACAATTGGAGCAGGGCTGTTTAATGCCTATTCTGACGTGATGTTTGTATTGAGACGGATTGTGACAGCGCTGTTTCTGGTGTGCCTGCTTGCCGCAGGTACTGCCGTTGCTGGCGATGCCAAAAACGCCGCCAGGGAAGTACTTGATCCCGTCAAGAAAGCGATGACCGATGTTATCGCCGCCGAAGCGCAGTTGACGGCCGAGCCTGTTGAATCTTCCGCTGAACCGTCTGACCCCGCCGACAACCAGAATGCTGGGCCGCAACTGCCCGTGCCGCGTTTTGTGACCCTTGCGACCGACGAAGTGAACGTGCGCGTGGGGCCTGGCACCAACTACCCGATCAAGTTCATCATCCGCCGTGGCGGGCTGCCGGTCGAGGTGACGAAAGAGCACGAGATTTGGCGCAAGATAAAAGACGCCGAAGGCGACGAAGGCTGGGTGCACAAGGCCATGCTGTCAGGCAGGCGCGCGGTCATCATTCAGGGACAAGTGCAGCCGCTGCTGAAAAAGCCGGTGGAGACAGCTTCACCTGTCGCGAAATTGGAGCCCGGCGTGATTGCCGAGCTCGAAGCCTGCAAGCCCGACTGGTGCAGCCTGAAAGTGGCGACCTATGACGGCTGGATAAAACGAGCTGCCGTCTGGGGCGTATACCCTGACGAGATATTCAAGGAGTAACCAAGCGCGTGTCATCTCCCGAACACCAGGAAAAGCTGAAGGAAGAGGCGAAAGCCATTTCCACGCGCCTTGAAACGCTTATCAAGGACACCGTGCCGGAAGCGCGCATGGTTCGCACGATCTGCGTCTATGCCGGCATGATCACCGAAACGCTGCTCGAATACGAAGAGCCGGATGTGGTGATGGAACAGGCGTTCCATCGCGTTGCCGACCTGCTGCGTACCGACCCCGCCGACGGCACCGAGCCTGACCCGCTGGTGCCCTATGCGTGGAAGGTTGATCACGACACCGAACTTGGCCGCCAGCTCGGCCGCGTCGTCGCGAAAAAATTGCCGAAGGGGCTCGATGACATCCACGAAATCGCGATTGCGATGATCATCAACGATTTCCCCCAATGGGAAAAAATCGGCTATCCGCGCGACCGCCTGCTGCGCATTCTCATCGAGACCGTTATTTCTTCGCTCACATTCGAAATGGCGACGCAGGATTTTTGCGATCTGCTCATCGAGGAATTTATCGCCGAGGGTAACGCACCCGCCGAGGGCATCCTCGCGCTGTCCGCCGTGGCGGGGCATTACTATACGCTGGCCGACACCGCGCAGACCCTGCCGCCCGAGGCCGAGCTTGAATTCACCAATGTCATGGTGCGCGAGAGCCTCCGCCACGGCACCCCGGGGGTCAAGAATTGGGGCACTCTTGCCGCCGCAAATGACGCGGACGGGGAGCATATTCCAGAATACTTGAAAAAATTAAAACCCCAGATCGACGAGTTTTTCGTGCTCATAGGCCTCGAAGACCCGCTTGGGAAGGCCGTTTCCGTCGCAAAGTCGGTCGGCCGGATGGTTGCCGTAATAACTGTGGAAGATGTTGGACAGATACATCCAAGTATTGCAAAATCACTCGCGAAAACCGGCATGATTCTGGGCGCGAAATACAGGGACGAGGCGAAAGCCTGATTGTGTGTAAAGGCATGATACAAAACCACAAGAGGTAAGCATCCGTGCAGCACCTGAAAACGAAAGTTTCCGAAGCAGAGATGAGTTTTACACCGAAATCCAGTTACAGTTACGACGAGCTGATTGCCTGTGCGAACGGCAAGCTGTTCGGCCCCGGCAATGCAAAACTGCCGTTGCCGCCCATGCTGATGTTCGATCGCATCACCCATATCTCGCTCGAAGGCGGGGCGCATGGCAAAGGCGAACTTGTGGCTGAATTTGATATCAAGCCCGATGCTTGGTTCTTCCAGTGCCATTTTGTCGGCGACCCGGTCATGCCCGGCTGCCTCGGCCTTGATGCTGTGTGGCAGTTGCTCGGCTTTTATCTCGGCTGGACGGGCGCTCCCGGCTCAGGCCGTGCGCTTGGCGTTGGCGAAGTGAAATTCACGGGGCAGGTCTTGCCCGAAACCAAAAAAGTCACCTATCGCCTCAATATCAAGCGCGTCATCAACCGCAAGCTGGTTCTTGGCATTGCCGACGGCGTGGTGGAAGCGGACGGAAAAGTGATTTACGAAGCGGCAGACCTGAAGGTCGGGCTGTTCGAAAATCCGCGTTCGCTCTAACAAGAACAAGAAAACAAAAGGTGTGTGCCATGAGGCGGGTCGTCGTTACCGGTATCGGTATCATTTCGTGTATCGGCAATAGCGCCGGTGAAGTCACGCAGTCGCTGAAAGACGGCAAGTCGGGCATCGTTTTCGCGCCGAAATACGCGGAAATGGGTTTCCGCAGCCATGTCCACGGCCAGCCGAACATCAACCTCGAAGAAGCCATCGACCGCAAGATTTTGCGCTTCATGGGCGACGGCGCGGCATACAACTACCTTGCCATGCAGCAGGCGATTGCCGATAGCGGCCTTGGAGAAAGCGATGTTTCAAACGAGCGCACCGGCCTCATCATGGGCTCGGGCGGCCCGTCCACCAAGAACCTGCTGGAAGCCTTCGATGTTTCCCGCGAAAAAGGGCCGAAGCGCATCGGGCCTTATCGCGTGACGCAATGCATGTCGTCGACCAACTCGGCCTGCCTTGCCACGCCGTTCAAGATACGCGGCTACAACTATTCGCTCACCTCCGCCTGCGCCACCTCGGCGCATTGCATCGGCAACGGCGCGGAGCTGATCCAATGGGGCAAGCAGGACATTGTTTTTGCAGGAGGCGGCGAGGAACTCGACTGGTCGCTCACCGTGCTGTTCGATGCGATGGGTGCCTTGTCCTCGAAATACAACGCGACGCCCGACAAGGCGAGCCGCGCCTATGACGCCAACCGCGACGGTTTCGTCATCGCAGGCGGCGGCGGCACGGTAGTGCTGGAAGAATACGAGCACGCAAAAGCGCGCGGCGCGAAGATTTATGCCGAAGTCACCGGCTACGGCGCGACATCGGACGGTTACGACATGGTCGCTCCGTCGGGTGAAGGCGCCGCGCGCTGCATGAAGCAGGCAATTGCGACGCTGAAAGGCCCCGTGGACTATATCAACACCCACGGCACCTCTACCCCCGTCGGCGACGGCGCGGAGCTGAAGGCCATCAAGGAAGTGTTTGGCGACAAGCTGCCCGATTTCAGCTCCACCAAGTCGCTCACCGGGCACTCCCTCGGCGCGACCGGCGTGCAGGAGGCGATTTACTGCCTGCTGATGATGCAAAACAACTTCATCGCGGCTTCGGCCAATGTCGACACCATCGACCCCGATGCCGCTGGCATGCCCCTTGTGACCAAGCGCAAGGACGGCGTGAACCTGAAGAACGTGATTTCAAACAGCTTTGGTTTTGGCGGTACGAATTGCACGCTCGCCCTCTCGAAAGTGGAGGGATAAGCCATGGACAACATTATGAAGGGCAAACGCGGGCTGATTATGGGGGTGGCGAACGACCATTCCATCGCCTGGGGCATCGCGAAAACCCTGCACAAATACGGCGCCGAAATGGCGTTCACCTATCAGGACGAGGCGTTCGGCAAGCGCCTGCGCCCGCTCGCCGAGACTATCGGCGCGAAAACGGTGCTGCAATGCGACGCCTCGAAAGAGGCCGATCTCGACCGCGTGTTCGACCACCTGAAAAAAGACTGGGGCAGCATCGACTTCCTCGTCCATGCCATCGCCTTTTCGAACAAGGACGAGCTGAAGGGGCACTATGTTGACACTTCGCTCGAAAATTTCCTGAACTCGATGCACATCTCGTGCTTCTCCTTCACCTCCGTCGCGCGCCGGGCGAAAGACCTGATGCCGAACGGCGGCAGCATGATTACCCTGTCCTATCTCGGTTCCGAACGCGTGATGCCGAACTATAACGTCATGGGCGTGGCAAAGGCCGCGCTCGAGGCATCGGTGCGTTATCTCGCGGCTGACCTTGGTGAAAAGAACATCCGCGTCAACTCGATTTCCGCGGGCCCTATGCGTACGCTTGCGGGTGCGGTCATCGGCAATGCGCGGCATACCTTCAAGTTCACGACCAAGTCGTCGCCCTTACGCCGCCCCGTGACGCTGGAAGAGCTTGGCAACACCGCCCTCTATTTCCTTTCCGACCTTTCCTCGGCCGTTACCGGCGAAAACCACTATGTCGATTGCGGCTTCAACGTCATCGGCATGCCCCGCAAGGAAACCTTCGACGAAATCGCGAACGGCCAGGCGAACGGCAACGGGAATGGCAGCGGCGAGTAACCGATGTCTACCCACGCCAAGGAAAAATCGAAAGACCACGGCAACGACCTCACCCCCACGCGCCTCGAGGCGTTTTCGGACGGGGTGATTGCTATTATCATCACCATCATGGTGCTGGAGCTGAAAGTTCCGCACGATGACACGCTCGCCGCGCTGATGGACCAGTGGCATGTGTTCGTGGCCTATCTGCTCAGCTTCCTGCTGGTCGCGGAATACTGGCTGAACCACCATATGCTGTTCCATATGGTCAAGAAGGTCGACAACCGTATTTTGTGGTCGAACCTTGTGCTGCTGTTCTGCACCTCGCTCATCCCGTTTTTCACCGGCTATATGGCGGAAAACCATATCAGCGATTTCACCATCGCGGCCTATTCGCTGTGGAGCTTCGTTTGCGCGGTGTCGTTCTGCGTGCTGCTGCTGGCCATCTTCCGCCATGTGGATATGAAGGACGAGGAAAAACGTTGCATGCGCCGCGCGGCGCTGGCCAAGGTTTTTGTGGCGATGGGGCTTTACCTGCTCGCCGGTTTTATATCGTTCAAGAGTCCCCTTACGGCACTCGGGCTCAACTTCATCGTCGCCATCATGTATTTCTTCCCGAATGCATGGCTTGAAAAGAAAGTGAAATAACATGCAGTTCATCGTCATGGCCTATGACCACCCCAATTCCCTCGACAAGCGCCTTGCCGTGCGGCAAAAGCACATCGATGTCTGTATGGTGATGAAACAGGCAGGCACGATGCTCTACGGCGTCGCGCTGGTGGACGGTGCGGGGCAGATGTGCGGGTCTATGCTGGTCTGCGACTTCCCCGACCGCGCGGGGCTTGATGCTTACCTGAAAGACGAGCCTTATGTCACCGGCGGTGTCTGGGGCAAGGTCGATGTTATCCCCTGCAAGGTCGGGCCGAGCTTCGCCAAGTAGGCTTGAATTAACCCAGCACATCCCCGAACGCTTCGAGGATCTTTTTCGAAGGCTTGTTCAGGTACCAGTCGCCTTCGGGGTGCCATTGGGTGCCGACGACGAATTTCTTGCCGGGCAGGGAAACCGCCTCGATGATGCCGTCATCCGCCAGCGCCTCGACTCTCAACCCCTTGCCGAGCCTGTTGATGCCCTGCTGGTGCAGCGTATTGACCTGAAATGTTTTCGGCAGCTTCATCTTCTCGAGCGCGCCGCCCTTTTGTAAGGTCACGCTGTGCGCTTTCATTGCATAGATGTCCTTCAGCGGCTGGCCCTTGGCTGCGCGGTGATCCTGCTTGCCGGGCAGGTCATGAACGCGCTGGTGCAGCGTGCCGCCGAGAGCGACATTGAGTTCCTGAAAGCCACGGCAGATTGCCATGATGGGCTTGTTCATCTTCAGCGCCTGCTTGATAAGGGGCAGGGTGGTCGCGTCGCGCTTGAGATCCAGCTCGTCGTCGTCGAAAACCTGTTTCTCGCCATAGCAGGCGGGCGCGACATGCGAGGGTGAGCCCGTCAGCATGATGCCGTCGATGTACTTTGCGATGTCGGTGAAGTCAAAACCCCGGCCCATGGCGGGTATCATCAGCGGGATGCCGCCGATAACCTCGATGATCGCGCGCACATAGGTATCGCGCACCACGTGTGCGGGCAGGCCGTTATAATCGAACATATTACCGGGCAGGCAGATGATCGGGCGTTTTTTTGCTTTTTTTACTTTTTTTGCCATTTTGCTTTCTCTTATGCTGCTTTTTCATAGATGACGAAGAATTTACGCACGGGCGTTACCGCTTCCCATGTGCCCTTGAAGCCCGAGGGCACGAGGAAACTTTCGGGTGCCATGAAGTCCTGTGCTTCGCCCTGTTCGTTCGTCAGGCGCACATGGCCTTCGATCAGGGTGCAGAACTCGTCTTCATTATAGGTGACTTTCCATTTACCGGCGGTGCATTCGTAGATGCCGCTGTGGAATTCATCCGACTTGCTGGAGTAGAGCATCTTGTGGGTGCGCTTCGGCTGGCCTGACACCACGCGGTCCGCCTCGACGGCGTCCCATGCGGCGTTTTCGAGCGGCGCGGTCGGGCAGGGAATGATTTTCATAAACGAAAGACTCCTTCAAGCCCATCCTACTGCAACAGCATGGAAACTTTCCAGAGGCTTTATTTTATTCCCTCTGCACGGTCGAGCAGTTTCTTCGCCTTGTCGAGGTCCTTTGCCACGCCGAGGCCCCTTTTATAGATGACGGCCAGCTGGCGCAGCGCGGTGGTGTCGCCCTTGCTGGCAGCGCGCTCGTAATATTTTCGGGCAGCGGGATAGTTGCGCGGCGTCTCGCCAAGCCCGTCGAACAGGATGTCTCCCGCCTTGTTGAGATAAAAGATGGGTGCCGCCGGATGTCCCGCGATGCGGAGAACCCATTTCACAAATTCATCGGGGTTGAAGGGCACTTCGCGTCCGGCCTCGTAGATTTCGGCGAGCGTCATCTGCGCCTGCAGGTCGTTCTCTTCCGCCGCTTTCGTGATCCATTCGATGCCCTTGGCGGTTTCTTTTTGCTTCACCAGCAGCCGGCCGAGATCGTACATGGCTGTGTGGTGGCCGCTATCCGCCGCACGCTGCAGCCACAGGCGGCCATTGACGAGATCGGGCGGCTGTGTGTAGCTGATATAGAAGTTACCAAGGCGGAAACGCGAGTCTTTTACGTCCTGCTCTGCTGCTTTGGTGAACCACTTCTCCGCTTCTACAAGGTCTGCGGTCAGCCCTTCGAAATGCTTTTCGGCGAAAAGGAAGCCAAGGCGCAGTTGCGATGCCGCATGACCCTGTTCGGCGGCCTTCAGGTACCATTTCTTCGCTTCGGGGTAGTTGAGCGGGATGCCAAGGCCGGTGAAATACATTTCGGCGAGTTCATACTGTGCGTCTTTGTGCCCTTGCGCGGCTGCCTTTTGGTACCAAGCTTCCGCCTGCTTGCGGTCGACGGTCTTGCAGGCGCCGTTATAGGCCTTGGCGGCGAGATACTGGTCTTGAGCGGCGCTTGGCTGCACGTTCAGCACAGCGACCCCTGTCGCAGCGTCGCAATGGAAGCCGAAACCAGCACCCGCAGGGGTTGAGAGCGCGAGCGGGAGCAGAAGAGTTGCAAAGAATGAGAAAGAACGTCTCATGTCACCCAGAATAGGTGCAAACTTAACGCGTGTCGAGATACCCGCGCCTCTTCCGGTAAAAAATTGTTACAAGTCGTCAACTTTTCGCTTTTCGGGGGATGCAACGCGCGCAAAAACACTTTTCGGGATGTTTTGTGCTTTCATGTCACAACCCGATTCGCATTCATTCATGACACCCGTGTGCGTATAAAATTCCGGACAGAAGCGCGCGTGGTTTTTGACGCGGCGTGAAGTATGTGTTTGCGGAAGATTTTTGAGTGGATAAAAGAGCGGCTGAAACCCGGCTGTGCGTGGCTTGAAAGAACGTCTGAAAACGACGCGGAAAGAGGGAGAGAGGGAGCAGATGAATAAGGCTGCGATAATGCAATAAGTGCGTCTTTCATTGGGGTTTACTGCATTTTACAGCGGCGTTGCGATGCGCGTACCCCCAAAAGGCGAAGGGCGCCCCTTGCGGGTCGCCCTTCACTTCTAAAGAAGAAAGTAACTAGTTACTTCTTCTTCTTTTTCTTCGCGGTTTTTTTCTTC
>JAYUPV010000219.1:0-6890 GCA_043759865.1 Alphaproteobacteria bacterium
GCCGTCTGCCAGCGCCTGTACTTCCAGCGGGTGCAGCCCGCAGAAATCGGCGATCTGGTCAAAGGTCAGCGCGGTGTTGTCGACCAGCCATGCGGCGGTTGCCTTGGGCATGAGGGGGAAAGCGGCCATGTGAAAATCTCCTTGTTTAAACTTCGCTCCCCTTTTCAAAAACGCACTCAAAAAAGCATAGCTTCGGCCTGCGCGCCTTTTTGGGAAAAGGCGACGATTGAAAAATCTTCAATCGCTTTAGGGGAGACTATCAGGACTATATACGATAATCGGCTGGAAAGTCCAGCGTTTCTTGGCAAAAACCGCCATTTTTAAACACACCAAATTGTGCGGAAAATTGCCCGCTTGCTCAAAATTTCAGAAGAAAGTTACAAATCAGGGGTTAAGGCTGCGGCGCGGGGCTGTGCCGGGGGCAGCATCGTGCGGGGTCAGCCCGGGCGGTTTACCGCCAAGGGCAATCAGCCGCTGGCGCAGGGTTTCGAGCGAATCAGCATCCAGCAGCGAAAACGGTGTGACCGAAGCGCCGCCGGCGCTGTCGCCCGTGCGGGTTGTCAGCACGCGCGCCAGAAAATCAAACGTGTGGTGCGTGGTGTAGGACGAGCCTTCGGAATAGGGATGCGACACACCCAGCACGAAGGCGTTTATTTTTGACGTCTTGTAACCGCTCTCGTTAAAATCCGCGCTCAGGTCCATGGTGTCATTTCCTTACGGGTTCAGCTTGCGCGCGTTGCCGGGCGGCGTGGACGCAAGCGGGGCAAGCGCGGGCGGGTTGCCGCCAAGCTCTATCAGCTTGTCGCGCATCGCCACCAGCACTTCGCGGTCCAGCTGGTCAAAAGGCGTTGCGCCGCCGCCGTGATGCACCGCTGTCGTCATGAGGCGTTGCGCGAAATCGTAGTAAAAAAAATGCACGCCATTGCCGACCAGCAGGACGTTGGCATTTAATTTTTCGCGGCGATAGCCGTTGAAAGAGTCTTTCAGCTCCATTAAGGCCTCAAGGGGCGGCTGTTGCCGGGGGCTGTAGGCGCTTCGGGGGCAAGCGCGGGCGGCTTGCCGCCAAGCTCTACCAGTTTGTCATGCAGTGCCACCAGCACCTCGCGGTCCAGCTGCGAAAAGGGCGTGACCACAAGGCCGCCGTCGCTCGACCCTGTGCGCGTTATCATCGTGCGTGTCAGGAAATCGACCGCCATATAGACGCTGCCGGCACGCGAGCTGTAATACAGGTCGAGCACGTAGGAGTTCGTGAGGCGGGCGTCGTACTGGCTGTTGAAAGCGTCTTTCAGTTCCATGGTTCTCTGTTTCTCAAGGTTGCAGCTTGCGCGCGTTGCCGGGATTGACGGGCGCTTCGGCAGGCAGCGCCTGCGGCTTGCCGCCCAGCTCCACCAGCTTGTCGTGCATATCGGCCAGCGTTTCGCGGTCGAGCTCGGAAAAGGGCGTGGTATGGACGCCGCCGCTGCTGCCGTAATGCAAAACGGTGGTCAGGATACGCGCCTGAAAATCGTAGTAATACTTCTGGTAGTCATAGGTCACCATCAGCACCGAGCTGTTGACCTTGCGCGGGTTGAAATCCGAATTGAATGCGGAAGTGAGCGACATACTATTTTTCCTTATGCAAAATTGATAACATGAGGGATGCGATATGTCAAACCACGGAGTCGCGGCGAAGAAAATTATTGTTTTATGAAAAATATCATCAGATGACTTTGAGAATCACCTTGACGACATGCGCGCCGGCTTCGAGGTGGTCGTGCGCCTTTTGCGCCTCGTCGAGGCTGTAGACCTTGTCGACCACGCAGCGGATTTTTTTTCGCGCAATCAGCGGCCAGATATTTTTCTGCACCGCTTTTGCAATCGCCCCTTTCGCTGCCACGGTCTGCGGACGCAGGGTCGAGCCGGTCATGACCAAACGTTTCGACATGATCTGGAACAAATCAATCTCGACTGTGCGGCCCTTTTGCATGGCGATGCTGACATGTCGCCCGTGCGGGGCGAGGACTTTCAAATTGCGCTGCACGTAATCGCCGCCCACCATGTCGAGCACGAGGTCGACGCCGCGATTGCCTGTCGCCGCAAGAATTTCCGCCACGAAATCCTGCTGGCGGTAATTAATCGCTTTTGCCGCGCCCAGTTTCACGCAGGCTTTGCATTTCTGCTCCGTCCCCGCCGTCACGAAAACTTTTGCGCCAAAATTTTTTGCCACCTGTATTGCCGTGGTGCCGATGCCGGACGCGCCACCATGAATAAGGATGCTTTCGCCCTTTTTCAAAAGCCCCCGGTCGAACAGGTTGGTCCAGACCGTGAAATGCGTTTCGGGCAGGCCTGCCGCTGAAACAATATCCACGCCCTTTGGCACCGGCAGGCATTGCACGGCGGGAACAACGCAATATTCGGCATAGCCGCCGCCCGCGACAAGCGCGGTGACGAACTGGCCTTTTTTAAGTTTTGTTACACCTTTGCCAAGCGCCACAATATCGCCCGTAAGCTCGAGGCCGGGAATGTCGGTAACACCAGGCAGAGGCGGGTAAAGCCCCTTGCGCTGCAATATATCGGGGCGGTTGACGCCTGCGGCATGCACGCGCACCAGCACTTCACCCTTTGCGGGTTTCGGCACCGGCCTTGTTTCCGTCACCAGCAACTGGTCGACAATCGCGGCGGCTTTCATCTGCCTGGGGGGTACGGTTTTTTTTGCCATGCTTGATTCTTTATTTTCACGGGCTATCATCTGGTGAATACAGGAGCATTATAAATGATTACCGACGACGATAGCGACCCCAAAACGAAACGGGCAAAACCGCGCTCCCTCGACAAACTGTCCGTGCCCGAGCTGCACGACTATGTCGCCCAATTGAGGGAGGAAATCGCGCGCGTGGAGCAGGAAATCTCGAAAAAAGACAAACACAAAAACGCGGCCGCCGCTTTTTTCAAAAAACCGTCCGGCGAATAACGGCGGTTTACTGCGGGGCTTCGACCGGCATCACTTTCCAGGTTTCAATAGCAAGGCCGTTTTCATCCGGTGCGGGACTGACGCGGCCGACCACCACCACCAGCTGGTACTTATCTGTCAGCAGGGTTTTCTGCTCCATCGCCCCGTCTTCCCCCGTGCTCATGCCGATCCCGAGAATCGACAGCATCAGCGGCTCCTTGACCGTCCAGTGGTAAGACCCCGAGGCCGGGCCTTTCTCACCGACCGCGCCAAGGCCGTTGACGATGGTGGTGATAGAGCGGCTCTGCTTGCGCACCATGTCGATAAGGCTGCCTTCCTGGTTCGGGTACGTCTGGGTCAGGAAGGTCGCGTATTCGGCCCATCCCTGGGGCGTGAAATATTTTTTGATGCGCGCGAGCTTGGTCTTGTTGTCCTCCGGCAGCGCCTCGGGCAACGCGCCGTCGCTTTTCATGAGATTGATAACGTCGTCCGATGTGAAAGTCAGGGCATCGGTCGTGCGCGCCTGCACCCATGCCTGCACTTCCTCGGGCGAGAGGTGGGGGTTGGTCAGGTCGTTCTGCTCGCCGACAAACGGGTTTTCGTAGCTCATCCAGCCTGGCTTGCTGCCGGCGGGGACGGGGTCGTCTGCCGGCGGGTCGAGCGGGTTCGGCAATTCTGCCGCTTTGCCGGCAGGGGCTGGCGCAGCGCCATCCTCGGCAAAAGCGGGTGATGTCAGCAGGAATGCCATGACGGCAAAACACAGCCAGAAATATTTCATCGGTAAACTCCCCTGCTTTTAAAAGTCATCATGACGTCGTTAAGCTGCCCGTGCGATAGACCGCAGCACATAGTGCAAAATGCCGCCGTTTTTGAAGTATTCGATTTCATCCAGCGTGTCGATGCGGCACAGCGCGGTGATGTTTTCTTTTGTGCCATCCTTGCGGGTCACGGTCACGGTCAGCTCCATGCGCGGCCTCAACCCGGTCGCGATACCGGCGATGTCGAAAGTTTCCGACCCGTCAAGCTTCAGCGCGGCGCGTGTCATGCCGTTTGTGAATTGCAGGGGCAGCACACCCATGCCGACAAGGTTGGAACGGTGGATACGCTCGAAGCTCTCGGCGATGACGGCGCGGATGCCGAGCAGCTTTGTGCCCTTCGCCGCCCAGTCACGGGATGAGCCTGTGCCGTATTCCTTGCCCGCGACCACGATAAGGGGCGTGTTCGCCGCAATGTATTTCATCGCCGCGTCGTAAATCGGCATTTCCGTTCCGGTCGGAATGTAGCGGGTGAGACCGCCTTCCTTGCCGCCCAGCATTTCGTTCTTGATGCGGATATTGGCAAACGTTCCGCGCATCATGATTTCGTGGTTGCCTCTGCGCGCGCCGTAAGAATTGAAATCGACCGGACGCACCTGGTAGCTCATCAGGTACGAGCCAGCGGGGCTGTCCTTTTTAATCGAACCGGCGGGCGAGATATGGTCGGTGGTGATTGAATCGCCGAATACAGCCAGCGCATAAGCGCCCTTGATGTCGGTCACTGGCTCCGGGTTCATGGTCATGCCGGTGAAATAGGGCGGGTTCTGCACATAGGTGCTGGAAGAATTCCAGTTATACGTCTCGCCGCCTTCCATTTTCACCGCCTGCCATTCGGCCGGGCCGTGGAACACGTTGGCATAGCGCTTGCGGAACATTTCCTGCGTCAGCGCTTTTTCCAGCATTTCCTTCACTTCTTTTTGCGACGGCCAGATATCTTTCAGATAGACGGGTTTGCCGTCCTTGCCAGTGCCGAGCGGGTCTTTTGTGATATCTATTTTCATCGAGCCAGCCAGCGCATAGGCGACGACCAGTGGCGGCGAAGCGAGATAGTTTGCTTTTACAAAGGCATGGATGCGGCCCTCGAAGTTGCGGTTGCCGGAGAGGACGCCGGCAACAGTCAAGTCGCCTTCCTTCACCGCCGCCTCGATATGCTCAGGGAGAGGGCCGGAGTTGCCGATACAGGTGGTGCAGCCGTAACCAACCAGATTAAAGCCGAGTGTATCGAGGTCTTTTTGCAGGCCGGCATTGACGAGGTAGTCCGTCACGACCTGGCTGCCGGGCGCGAGGGACGTTTTCACCCACGGCTTCACCGTCAGGCCTTTTTCAATCGCCTTGCGCGCCAGCAGACCCGCGCCGAGCATGACAGACGGGTTTGAGGTGTTGGTGCAGCTGGTGATCGCGGCAATCACCACGTCGCCGTGGGTGAGTTCATATTTCTGCCCGGCGACAGCGGCTTTCTTGGAGGTCTTTTCCGCACCAATGTCTTTGGTCAGCGTTTCCATGAAATTTGGTGCGGCTGATGATAGCAGCACGCGGTCTTGCGGGCGCTTCGGGCCAGCAAGGCAAGGCTCGATCGTGCCGAGGTCAAGTTCGACCATGTCGGTGAATACCGGGTCGGGCGAATCCGCTTCGCGCCACAGGCCTTGCGCCTTTGCATAGGCTTCCACCAGTTTCACGCGGTGTTCGTCGCGCGCGGTAAAACGCAGGTAATGGATGGTCTCGGAGTCAATCGGGAAGAATCCGCAGGTCGCGCCGTATTCGGGCGCCATGTTGGCAATCGTCGCGCGGTCGGCAAGCGACAGGTGGTTGAGGCCGGAGCCGAAGAATTCCACGAATTTGTTGACCACGCCTTTTTTGCGCAAAATCTGCGTGACGGTGAGAACAAGGTCGGTCGCGGTCGTGCCTTCTTTCATTTGTCCCGTCAGCTTCATGCCGACGACTTCGGGGATGAGCATTGAAACAGGCTGGCCGAGCATCGCGGCCTCCGCCTCGATACCGCCCACGCCCCAGCCGAGAACGGCAAGGCCGTTGACCATGGTCGTGTGGCTGTCTGTGCCGACCAGCGTGTCGGGGTATGCGACGGTGTGGCCTTTTTGGCTTTCGTTTTCTTCCACCCAGACGGTCTGGGCGAGGTATTCCAAATTAACCTGATGGCAGATGCCTGTGCCGGGCGGCACGACGCGGAAGCGGTTGAAGGCTTTCGAGCCCCAGCGCAGGAAAATATAACGCTCGAGGTTGCGCTCGAATTCCATTTTTACGTTCGCGCTGAACGAGCTTGCCTCGCCGAAATTGTCCACCATCACTGAATGGTCGATAACGAGATCGACATTCGCAAGCGGGTTGATTTTTTGCGGGTTGCCGCCGAGCGACACCATCGCGTCGCGCATGGCGGCAAGGTCGACCACGGCGGGAACGCCGGTGAAGTCCTGCATCAAAACCCGCGCGGGGCGAAACGCAATCTCGCGTTCGCTTTTTTTGTCTTTCATCCAGAGGCCGACAGCCTTGATGTCGTCCACCGTCACGCTCTTGCCGTCTTCGAACCGCAGCAGGTTTTCCAGCAGCACCTTCATCGAATAGGGCAGGCGGGAAATATCGCCGATGGTCTTGGTGGCCTCGGCCAGGCTGAAATAGTCATACGCCTTGCCTTCAATGGTCAGCGTTTTTCTTGTTTTCAGCGTGTCGTTACCGGTAATGGTCACGGCGGAACTCCCTCTTTTATCAGGCTGTTGCTTTGTCTATAGTCCAAGCGACTTAATAATAGGCGAATCCGTGACCGCTTCAACCGGCCTTTTCTCCCTGAAAAATATCAGCTGCCGCCGCAGTGGGCGGCTGCTTTTCCAAAACTTGTCTTTTGCCCTGGGCGCGAGCGATGTTGTGCATCTGGCCGGGCCGAACGGGTCGGGCAAAACCAGCCTGCTCCGTATTATGGCAGGTGCGCTGCCCTTCGAGGGGGAGATAACGTGGGAAGGCAGCAGTTTTCTGACAAATAACCATGCTGCACGCTTTAGTTTCCTGCCCTCCGACGACCGCAGCCTGAAGGTGCTGGAAACGGGCATGGAGAACCTGCGGTTCTGGGCGCGGCTTTTGTCGCTGCCGGAGACGGCGGCAGATGCTGCTCTTGCCGCGATGGATATTTCCGATCTTGC
>JAYUPV010000220.1:0-5267 GCA_043759865.1 Alphaproteobacteria bacterium
GCCATGACCAAAACCGCCGCATTTCAAGGACCGCCCAAGACCCTCGTGGATGCCTCCACGGGCATCGGCCTTCGCGCGGCGCATACGGCGGAGATCATCGAGACGAAACCGGCGGCGGGTTTCCTTGAAGGCCATAGCGAAAACTATTTCCGCATCGGCGGCGCACCTTTCGAACACCTGATGAACTGCCGCGAAAGCTACCCCCTCAGTTTGCATGGCGTCGGGCTGTCACTCGGCACGGCGGGCGGCGTGTCGGAAACGCATTTGCAAAAATTGAAAACGCTTGTCGAGATCGTCGAGCCTGCTCTGGTGTCGGAACATATTTCATGGAGCACTGCAGGCGGCAAGACCGTGCCCGACCTGTTGCCCCTGCCCATGACGCGAGAGGCGCTCAAAGCCATCGCCGCCAACATCTCGCGGGTGCAGGATGCACTGAAACACCCGATACTGGTCGAGAACCCGTCCTCCTACCTTGCCTTCGCAGGACAGGAAATGGCGGAGCCTGCCTTTATCGCCGAGCTTGCGAAAACCACGGGCTGCGGACTGCTGCTGGATGTGAACAACATCCATGTCAGCGCGCATAACATGAATTTCGATGCGAAGGCGTATCTTGATGCGATACCGCAGGGCATCGTGGGTGAAATCCATCTGGCGGGCTATCAGGTGAACAAGGTAGGCGAGAACGAAATTTTCATCGACGCGCACAACCACGCGGTTTATGACGGCGTGTGGGATTTATACAAACTGGCGCTGGCGCGTTTCGGCAATATCCCGACGCTGGTTGAATGGGACGCCGACCTGCCCTCGCTCTCGCGTCTTGTCGAGGAAGCGAAAAAGGCCGATGGCTTCCGCGCTGTGTTGAAAGGGAAATCCCATGCCCGCGTTGCATAAGTTGCAGCAGGACATCATGACCCGCATCCTCGAAGAAAAGGATGCGGCGGGGCTGCCGATTGCGGCGCAAGAACCATTTACGCCCGAACAACGGCTGAACGTGTACAAGAACAACACGCATATGCTGCTGCGCGATTTGCTGCGCGAGACTTTTCCTGTCACCACCATTTTGCTCGGCGAGAAATTCATGGATTTCGCGGCGCATGAATTTATCAAGGCCGCGCCGCCCGAGAGCGGCGACATGAACGCCTATGGCGCGGACTTCCCCGATTTCCTCGACCATTTCCCCAATGTCAGCCAGTTCCCCTATGTGCCCGATGTGGCGCGGCTCGAGTGGCTGGCGCACGAGGCCTATATGTCGCCCCGCGCAACCCCGCTGACGGGGGTTGACCTCGCTACCGCCGCCGACCCGATGGAATTACAGTTGCACCTGCAGCCGCATGTTCATCTGCTCCGCTCGGGCTGGCCGGTCGATAAATTGTGGAGCCGCGTAAACGAGGAAGGTGCTGCGCTGAAAGGGTTTGAAATGAAGCCCACCGAAACCTTTGCGGCCATCTTCCGCGCTGGCGACCGTATTTCGGTCTGGAGCATCACCGAGGGCGGCTACCGCTTCCTCGAACACCTGCAATCCACCCCCTCGCTGCCCCCCGCCGCCGAAGCTGCCCTTCGCGCCGAGCCGGAACTGTCGCTCGACAAACTGCTAGCGACACTGTTGCAACAGGGGTTGCTGGCGAAGCTGGCAAGTTGAAGATGAACCTTTAAGGAATAGAACTTTCATTTGTTTGGACAACCGATACGGCATGTTCAACAAAATATTGCACCTTATTGGCAATTTTATCTTTGCTGAGGTCAAGCGGAATAACCTGAATGTGCGGATGATTACCCCTTGGCCCAACATTGACTTTATCAGCCCGATAAAGACGGCTACTCAGAATAACGACATGCGGGGTCATTTCAGTATCGACATCAACTGTGACTATCAAGATGAGAGTATGAGGCTCTCTGGCAACTGAGTCTAAATGGGCTAAATCTAGCACCCTGACTTCAGGGCATTTCCCCACATGAGGAATAAAAGGACTCCAGTAAGCCCTAATTTGTTTCTCAAATTTTTCCGTCAAAACTGCGGGGTACAGCTGTTTTGGGTATTCATTAAATCTGCTCCAACTGCTATCCGCATCAGACTTATTGTCTTGCGAGTTTAGAGGTGGGATGCATTTCTCTATTTGTTTCTCGCAAACGAAAATCTCTTTATACGGGCTGGCGATTTCAATATAAAGGTTAATGCCTTTTAACCCCTGCATTATCGACGCATGCGGCGTCGCACCTGAATTTGGACAAAGCACTTCTTCATT
Organism: Alphaproteobacteria bacterium; assembly: GCA_043759865.1. GTDB lineage: Bacteria > Pseudomonadota > Alphaproteobacteria > Micavibrionales > UBA2020 > JAPWJZ01. Next base: position 2,244 of record JAYUPV010000220.1, read on the forward strand.
GACAACGAGCGCATTTACCATCGAGGGATATAGCATGGCGCAAAATATAAAGCTGCTATAAAAGAGTCTCAAAAGTTTTTTCTTCATAACTTCTTTTGCCCTCTATTTGAACAATGCCGTCTTTATAACAACGGTACTGGATTCCCGCCTGCATATTTTACATGCAATGCATGTGGGCGGGAATGACACCGTGAAAATCACTTCCACTGAATCTGTTCGCGCACGATCGGCACGCTCAGGGTTTCTGCCTTGCGGATAATTTTCAGGGTTACTGTGCTGCCGATATCGCCACGGATAAGGCCGATGACATCGCAGAGGGTCATGCCCGTAACGGCTTTGCCATCGATTTCGGTGATCTGGTCGCCGATGCGCAGGCCTGCGCGGTCCGCGGGTTTGCCTTCGATGACTTTCATCACCCGCAATTCGTTATCGCTCATATGCGGTATCATGCCGATGCCGCCGAAGGTGCCAGGCTTGAGGTTCGGGCAGCGTGGCGCCTGCGCGGGCGGCGCTTGCTGCGCGACGGAAGGCGTCAGGCGCAGCAGTTCAACAAACGCCAAACCATCGGGTGCGCCGGGCGACGGCTGCACGACTGCCTGCACCACTTCGGTCTGCGGCGGCCGGCCAGCAAGCGCGCCGTTACGCAACATGCGGTAAACCCAGCGATAGCCTTGCGGTGAGGCGGCTTTTTCGATCAGCAGAGGTTCACCGTAGCTCCACTCTCTGCCCGCTTCCTTCGGCGCGCCGGTTTCGTATTTCAAAAAGGAATCCCAGCCCTCTTTCGTGAAGGTGGCAGGCATATCTTTACCGCCTGTGGAAAGATCCATCGCGAAAAGACCGGGCACGGTGTCTTTCAGCCATTTCACGATTTCGGCCGCAGGCTTTTCGGGTTCGGCTGGTTTCTGCACCTCGACAGGCGGCGTATCTTCCGCGCGCGATGTGGGACTTGCAAAAACAAACAGCGCCGCGATGAACAGCACAACCGTGCGCGAGAGAATTTCTTGCATGACCTAATCCTTTGCCTTTCGTCGAAAAACTTTCTTCCGGACAACGCTACCGGATTCCCGTGCACCTGTCCTCGTGTAACGGAATTGGAGCGACTCAAGGCCCCCGAATCCGCCCGACTCGCCGGTGGTGATTCACATGCCGCTCTCGATTAACATTATGAAAAATATTGTGCATAAACCGCCAATTTTCTGCATTGCAGCAATGTCAAAAAATGCCGTGAAATGCCGCATTTTTGTCACATTTCGGCGTTCAAAAATACGCAAAAAAACAGCTACCCGCAGGAAATGAGAATTACCCGCAGTTTCGGAAAATTTATAACTTTATTGCCAAACAGCGCGCTGAAATATTTGATTATTCCAAAATACCCCTCTTTTTTTTCGGTTTGATGCATTTTCCTCTTGCAGAAAAACGGGTGTTCCCCTATAACAGAGCTACACACCCTCTATTACCGCCGTTTGTCCGGAGGATCCCTCAAAAGGTTCTCCGGACTTTTTTTATGCTCCGCAGAGCCATATCTATGCTCCCCGGTAGGATATCTGGTAAAACGCTTCCATCATGCCGATCACCACATCCCTTTTCATTCTCTGCGGCGTTTTCGCGACGTCGATTTTGTCGGGCATCCTCGGCATGGCGGGCGGCATGGTGCTGATGGGGATATTGGCGTGGGTGCTGCCGGTGCAGCAGGCGATGATACTCCACGCCATCGCGCAATTCTTCGCCAATGGCAGCCGCGCCCTTATCCACCGCAAGCATATCTTCACCAAAACCCTGCCCTATTATTTTTCCGGCCTTGCGCTGATGCTGTGCGTGTTCACGTTCATTTCCATCGTGCCGAACAAGCTGACGGTTTTCCTGCTTCTGGGCATTACGCCGTTCATCGCCTTCGCCCTGCCGAAAAACATCAAGCTTGATTTCACCAAGCCAGCGCAGGCTTTTTTCTGCGGGGCGATGGTGACGGGGTTCCAGCTGACGGGCGGCGTGTCGGGCCCGCTGCTCGACGTATTTTTCCAGACGCGCCAATTGACCCGCCACCAAACGGTCGCGACCAAGGCCTTCACGCAGTCGGTTTCGCATGTGACCAAGTTCGTATATTTCGGTTTCGTGGTGTCGGGCTTTGCTGATGCGACCAACGGGCTTGCTTTGTGGCCGTGCCTTGGCGTCATTCCCGTCGCCATGTTCGGCACGAACCTGTCGAAATACATCCTTGAAAAGCTGTCGGACAAGCAGTTCTTCAAGGCAACGCAAGCGGCGCTGTTCACCGTCGGGATTTTGTATCTCTACAAAGCGCTGATGCTATGGCTGGAGCAGGGGCAAGGCGGCTGAAAAATCCGCGCCCTTCGCCCAGACAATGGCGAGGATATAGGCAAAGTGGGTGATGTTATGCGCCTCCTGGTCGATGCCGAAGGCCCACCAGTATTCGCTGTCCTTGTACGTCCAGCCGAATTTGGTGGTGACCGCGCCCTTCACCTTGTCGACAAGACCATGCACAACGAAATCGACCGCGCCCATCCACCACAGCGCGGGAGCGAACAGCAGCATGAGGAAAAAAGTGAACACGGCATGGATGCCCGCATGCGCGCCGAGGGCCTTTGCGCCGCCCATGTTGAACGGGCTGCCCTTCACATTGGCCATCCACGAAGTCTGCAGGAAAAAATCGCAAATGACCTGCTTCGCCCGGAACGCCAGATAGATGATAAAAATGTCAAACAGGGTCATTTCGACTCCCCCATACGCCAGTCTAGGAAACTTGGTGCGCCCGTGGCTAGGCGAAACTTGTTCCCGTAACTCCTGCGCTAAAAAAATTAGCCCTTTGTTAACCGCTATTCGCGTTAATATAATATGTGATGAAAAGGATTTTTTCACAGCATGCCCACATCGACAAAAAAACAGTTCAAAAAAGGCGACCTTCTTATCCGCGAGGGTGAAAAGGGTTTATGCGCCTATGTCATCGAAACGGGCAATGTCGAGATTCTCGTGCAGCGCGAAGGTCAGCCGATACAGATCGGCGTGCGCGGC
>JAYUPV010000221.1:0-4518 GCA_043759865.1 Alphaproteobacteria bacterium
ATATCACTTCCGCCCCTCGCCTGTCATCTGCTCCAAAGTTGTTATGTTATGGCAAATACTTGACGAGAATCAAAATGCGCCGTAGATTGCTGCGCAGCAGCATATTTGCTGTCCATGTTTGAACAGGAGCGACCAGAACGATGCTCAACATCGCAAAACTTCTTCCCAGCGAAACAAAGTTTTACACCTATATCGAACAACTCTCATCCGAAGCATCCACCGCCGCCCACCACCTCAAGACCTTCACCGACAGCGAAGACCCCGTGGCGCGCAAGGAAGCGGGCAACGCCATCACGGCCTGCAAGGCCGAGGCGAAAAGAATTTCGGCGGAAGTGATCAAGCAGCTTTGCGTCAGTTTCGTGACCCCTTTCGACCGCGAGGACATCCAGAATTTCTGCGGCTACCTTTACCGCATCACCAAGACCATCGAAAAAGTCCGCGAGCATATGGACATGTACCAAATGAAAGACGCAAAAGAGCTGACGCGTCAGGTCGATGTGATTTTGCAGGAAGCCGAGGGCATGCAGACGATGGTGGCAGGCCTTATCAAGGGCGGCAGGCCGCAGCACATCATTGAAAAGGCGGCACTGCTCGACGCGCTCGAAAACAAGGGCGACGAGGTGTTGAGCGACCTGCTGGTCATCCTCATCCGCGAAGCGCCCGACGCCAAGCAGCTTATCCTGCGCAAAGACATCTACGACCTTCTGGAGCGCGTGATTGACGGTTACCGCGACGCCGCCGGCGTAGCGCTGCAAATCGCCCTGAAATACAGCTAGAGGGCATCATGGACGGGCCGACAATCCTGCTCTGGACCGTGGTGGCGCTGACGCTGGTCTTCGACTACATCAACGGTTTCCACGACGCGGCGAACGCCATCGCCACTGTCGTTTCCACGCGCATCATGCGCCCTGTGACAGCTGTGGTTTACGGCGCAATCCTCAATTTCGTGGGCGCGCTGATGGGCACGGAAGTCGCGGCCACCATCGGCAAGGGGATGGTCAACGCGTTATCCATCACGCTGCAGACTGTGCTTTGCACTGTTATCGCCGCCATCACCTGGAACCTTATTACGTGGTACAAGGGGCTGCCGACCTCGTCGTCACACGCGCTTATCGGCTCCCTGCTCGGCTCCACTTTCGTCGCGGCTGGTAACACCAATATTATGTGGGACAAGGTCGGCGAAAAAGTGCTGCTGCCCATGGTGTCGTCGCCCATCCTCGGCATCACGCTCGGCTTCACGCTGATGCTCGCGCTGACATGGATGTTCTACAAAGCCAATTTTGGCAAGGTGAACCGCGTGTTCGGACGGCTGCAGATTTTATCGGCGGGTTTCATGGCCATCAACCACGGCCGCAACGACGCGCAGAAATCAATGGGCATCATCGCACTCGCCCTTGTGCTGGCGCACCCTACCGAAGATTTCCATGTGCCTCTCTGGGTCATCATCAGCTGCGCCGTCGCCATGGGGCTCGGCACGCTTTCCGGCGGCTGGCGCATTATCCGCACGCTGGCGAACAAAATGATAAAGCTCACGCCCATCAACGGCTTTGCGGCGGAAACGACGGCATCGGTCATCATCGGCGTTGCGTCGCACTACGGCATTCCCGTTTCCACCACGCAGGTCATCTCGACCTCCATCATGGGCGTGGGCGCGACCAAGCGGCTGTCGGCCGTGCGCTGGGGCATCGTCGGCAATATCGTCTGGGCATGGATACTCACCCTGCCGCTGACGTTCTGCTTCGCCGCCGCGCTAATGTGGGTCGTGAAGCAGTTCTAGGCTATAGAAAAACCCGCCCTTTGCGGGGCGGGTTTTCAAGCGCCATAAAGCGCGGATGGTTACTTGCCGACAGCTTCTTTCAGTTCTTTTGCCGCACGGAAGGCGATTTTCTTTTTCGCCGGAATTTTGATGGTTTCACCCGTTGCAGGGTTGCGGCCCATGCGGGCGGCGCGCTTGCGGACTTGCAGTATGCCGAGGCCTGCCATGCGGACGCGGTTGCCTTTTTTCAGGTTTGTCACGAGATGCTCGATCAGGTCTTCCATGATGGCCGTCATCGTCTTTTTGGTCAGCTCGTGCTTTTCAGCCATTTCAGCCGCGATGTGTTTCAGCGTGATGGTCGGTTGGGTTGCTTTCGCCATGTGTTTTAACTCTTCAATTGAATGATTGCACAAACCGGAACAAAAGGTGGGAAAAGCCCTTAAAAGCGGCCTCCGCCAGAATCACACTCCCCCACCGTGACCGATAATTCATGCCAGATAAAAAAGGCGAGGCCAACTGAAAAAGGCCGTTTTGCAGGGATCAACACGGGGTTTTACTATAATACAGCCCGAGGATATGCTGATTTTAAGGCTTTTTTAACGCTCACCGCAAGTTATCCACATGCTCAGCCTTCGGCCACGCGTTTCATTTCTTCAAGTTCGAGCCAGCGCAGTTCGGCTTTTTCAAGTTCGCTGCGCGCTTCGACAAGGCGTTTCGATGCGGTGTCGAACGCGCCGCGGTCGCGTGCGTAAAGTCCTGCATCGTCGAGCACGCGCTCAAGGCTGTCGACTTCCGCTGTCAGTTTCTCCATGCGCGGCGGCAGGTTTTCAAGTTCGTATTGCAGCTTGTAGGTAAGCTTCTTGTAAACTTTCGGCGTGTCGGTTTTCGGCGTGGGCGAAGATTCTGCCGTGCGCTTCGGTTTCGGTTCGTGGAAGGAAAGGAAATCGTCCTCGTCTTCCACATTGTCGCGACGGCGTTTGCGGGCGGCAACATAGTCGGAATAGCCGCCGATATAGCCATGCACCCTGCCGTTGCCTTCGAAAGCCAGAATTTTGCTGACGGTCTGGTCGAGGAAATCGCGGTCATGGCTGACCACAATCAACGTGCCCTGATACGCCGTCAAAATTTCTTCGAGCATGTCGAGCGTGTCCATGTCGAGGTCGTTGGTCGGTTCGTCGAGGATGAGCAGGCCCTTGGGGTTTGCCAGCACTTTTGCCAGCAGCAGCCGGTTTTTCTGACCGCCCGAGAGGGTCACGACCCGCTGGTCGACCATTGTCGCGTCGAACAGAAAATCGCGCAGATAGCCCACCACATGCCGCGTCTTGTCCATGACTTTCAGATATTCGCCGCCCTGCGGGCACAGCACATGCTTGACGGTGTCGTCCGGTTTCAGGTCGCGCCGCTTCTGATCGAAGTAGGAAAATTCAAGTCCGCGTGCCAGCTTGACCTTGCCCATATCCGGCTTCATTTCGCCGATGAGCATACGCAGGAAGGTCGTCTTGCCCGACCCGTTATGGCCGAGGATGCCGATGCGGTCGCCCTTCTGGAAGCGCATGGAAAACTTGTTCAGTATCACGCGCTCACGCCCGTCGTCGCTGGTGAATTTCTTTTCGACCTTGACGAACTCGGCGACAAGGCGGGAGCCGAGGGCGTCGATATCCATCTCGCCCACCTGCAGCCGCCGCATCATCTGGCGGTAGGAGCTTTTGTCTTTTTTAAGCTTGGCGCGCTCTTCCTGCATGTTGGCGAGGCGGCGTTGATTACGCTTTTGCCGCGCCTTCACGCCACGGCTGCCCCATTCGACCTCGATATCGAGCGCCTTCTGGCGGTTGTGCAGCTCGCGTTCCTCCTGCTCCAGCAGCATGGTCGACCATTCATCAAAATGCGCGAAGCCCTTGGGCGCGACGCGCATCTTGCCGCGATCGAGCCAGAAAATCTTGTTCGAGATAGTGGACAGGAACGCCTTGTCGTGGCTGACGCATAAAATCGCGCCGTTGTAATTTTTCAGGTACTGTTCCAGCCATTCGATGATGTCGAGATCGAGATGGTTCGTCGGCTCGTCGAGCATCAAAATCTGCGGTTCTTCCACCAGCGCCCGCGCCAGCGCCGCGCGGCGCAGCTGTCCGCCCGATAGCATGTCCATGCGGTCTTCGGGGCGCAGGTCAAGCGGCTGGATGACCATGTCGACCTTGTAGCGGTTCGCTTCCTCGATGCCGTCTTTCATCAACTGCTCGAAAACGAAATCATAAACGGTCTGGCCGGGAACGGGTTCTATCTCTTGTTGCAAATATCCAATGGTGGTGCCCTGCAGCACCCAGCGCTTGCCGCTGTCGAGATCGCGGTCGCCGGTAATGAGGTTCATCAGCGTGGTCTTGCCGCTGCCGTTCTTGCCGACAAGGGAGATTTTGTCGCCTTCATGGATATTGAACGAAAATTCGTCGAAAATGACCTTTTCGCCGAAAGCGATGCTGCCGTCCTGTACGCTGAGTATTAAACTTGAAGCCATTTTCCGCCCGTTTTTTTAGCATAACATGGCATTTTTGGGGCTGCTTGTCACGCGCCGCAACGCGACCTATATTAAGGCCATGGATTTGAAGAAGCCCATCCCCAAAAACCTCGCCAGCTGGGACCGTATTTTGCGCGTCGTGCTCGGCGTCTGCATGCTTGGTTATTGGGCCTATGGCAGCTTTCAGGGCTTCCTCTGGCCCATCCTCGGCGTCGCCTTGCTGGCCAATGCGGCCATGGGGCGTTGCGGTGCCTAT
>JAYUPV010000222.1:0-3402 GCA_043759865.1 Alphaproteobacteria bacterium
GGCCGGCTCCGTCTACCGCATCAACGAACAGGGCGCGCTGCAGATCACGGGCAACCAGTTCGACATCGCCAACAAGGGCGCGGGCTACTTCCAGATTACGCTGCCGAACGGCGATACCGCCTTCACCCGCGACGGTTCGTTTCAGGTGAACCAGGACGGCATCATGGTCAATGCAAAGGGCTTTTCGCTGCAGCCCGGCATTACCATCCCCGCCGACGCGGTCGATGTGACCATCAACGCCTCCGGTCAGGTGTTCGTGAAAATTCAGGGCCAGACCGCGCTTTCGCAGGTCGGCCAGATTCAAACGGCATTGTTCGCAAACGAAGCGGGCCTCGATGCTATCGGCGACAACCTGTTCCTCGAAACAGAAGCCTCAGGCTCGGCGGTTGTCGACAACCCCGGACAGCCCGGCTATGGCGAACTCGAGCAGGGCGCGCTTGAAACCTCGAACGTCAACATCGTACAGGAAATCACGGCGCTTATTCAGGCGCAGCGCGCCTACGAAATGAATTCGAAGGTGATTACGGCGGGCGATGAAATGCTCTCCACCATCACGCAAATGCGTTAATTTTAAGGGGTAATCAACATGCGGGATCTTGACCTCATCAAAAAGCTGGACACAAAACGCCTGCTGATGGCAGTCGCCATGACGGCCTTCATGATGAACGCGGCCTATGCAGCCGAACCCCGCAGCGAAGCGGCTGTCGAACGCGATGTGGTAACGGTCGGCGATGTTTTTAGCGGTGTTACTCATGATGCGACTTACGTCCTTGCTCCCGCACCCGCATATGGCAAGACCCTTACCCTGAACCATGACGACCTCAAGCGCATTTCCGATGCCTTCAGTCTCGGCTGGGTTCCCGCATCGCAGATGACACAGGTTATTGTGCGCCGTTCCGCGCAGGAAATCGCGCCTGACAAAATCGAAACTGCTCTTATAGACAAGCTGGCTGAAAGTTTGAAAGGCCGCAAATTCGGCATGCAGCTGGCGGATCGCGGGCTTGCTTTCCACATCCCCGAAAACCTCAATCCTTCTATCGCGGTATCGGATTTGAAATATGACCTGAATCGCGGCGATTTCCGTGCCATCGTCTCCATCCCCGCAAACAGCGACAAGCCTGTGGTACGTCAGGAAGTTTCCGGCCGCCTTTTCCCCGTCACCTCCGTGCCCGTGCTGAAAAGCGGGCTGCAGCAGGGCGATGTGATAACGGCGGACGATCTTGATTACATCGATCTCCGTAACACCGATATCGGCGCGAATGTGGTGGTCGACGCGCAAAAAATAATCGGCATGTCGCCGCGCCGTGGCCTGCAGCCGTTAAAGCCAATGGTGGCGGGCGATATTTTGCCGCCGGTCATGGTGAAAAAAGGCGAAATGGTCACCATCACCCTTGAAAGCGCAACAATGTCGCTGACCACACAAGGCAAGGCGATGGAAAACGGCGCAGCGGGCGAAGTCATCAAAATCATCAACACTTCCTCGGGCCAGTCGCTCGACGCGGTGGTCACCGGAGCGCGCACGGTCACAGTTTCTGCGCCGCAAGCTGAAATGTAATTCTATAAAAAAAACGAAAAGTCAGGAGTAAAAAAATGAAAAACCGAAAGAACATCATCCTCGCCGTTTCTCTTGTGTCGCTTATGTCGCTCAACGCCTGTGCGGGCATGGAAGAGCGCCTGTCGCGCGTCGGCAAGGAACCGTCGATGAGTAAAATTGAAAACCCCTACCAGAACCCCAATTACCAGCCCGTTTCGCTGCCCATGCCTCCGGAAGACGTGACGGTCGCAGCGCCCAATTCGCTGTGGCAGCCCGCGCGCCAGACCTTCTTCAAGGACCAGCGCGCGAATAAAGTCGGCGATATCCTCACCGTCCTTATCGATATCGACGATGAAGCCGACATGAAAAACAAGACCGAGCGCACGCGCACCGGCGGCGAAAAAGCAGCACTGCCGAACTTCCTCGGCTTTGAATCGAAGCTCGGCAAAGTTTTGCCTGACGCCGTCTCGCCCTCCGCTCTCGTTGGTGCCGAAACGGAATCGACCAATACCGGTGACGGAAAAATCAAGCGCGAGGAAGCTGTCCGCCTGAAGCTCGCCGCCATGGTGATGCAGGTTCTGCCGAACGGCAACTTTGTCATTCAGGGCCGCCAGGAAGTGCGCGTCAACTTCGAGCTGAGAGAGCTGACCCTGAAAGGCGTCATTCGCCCCGAAGACGTCCTTAATTCAAATTCGATTTCCTACGATAAAATCGCGGAAGCCCGCATCACCTACGGCGGCAAAGGTTCGACCAGCGACATCCAGCAGGCCCGCTATGGCCAGCAGGTCTTCGACGCGGTCTTCCCCTTCTAGGAAATTTTTTCGAGATTAACCCTGACCACCCAACTTTTTTCAGGCGTGTCCTGAAAGGCCGGCAGCGATGCCGGCCTTTTTCTTTTTAAAAAAAGTCATTCCAGCCCTTCGAAAAACTTCCACATTTCATCATTCGCGGAAATGGCTTTTGATGTGGGGGATTTTTTCTTGATGCCGCCGGGCTTTTCGCCGCCCGGCCATGAAGGGCCGCTGGTTTCGGTGACGCAAAGTTTTACCTCGGCGCCGCCGTCGCACGGCGCGTAAAGATCGCAATAGGCGCCGTCGACTTTCAACACATGCTGCGGTTTTGTCTGGCAGTTGTTGCGCTTCACCCAGCGTGAAACGGTTTCGGGGATGGAAGTGAAATCGGTGACGGTTGAAATATTGTGGAAAGAATTTTGCCCCGCGCCGCCGTTGAAAAGAACATGGTCGTCGTCAAACGCATGGATTTGCAAAACAGAAATAGGCCGCGCGGGCTTGCACGATTTTGTGCCGTCGGGCCCCGCCACGCTCGCGATCGCCTTGAACACATCGGCCATTTCGCAGGCAAGCCGTTCCGACATCATGCCGTCGTTCGACATGCCGGTCGCATAAATTTTATCGCGGTCGATGTTCATTTGCGCGGTGATGTTGGTGACCATCTGGCGGAAAAATCCGACATCGTCGATATTGTTGTCGCGCGCCTTCGCGCAGCAATCGCCCGCGTTCCATGTCGCAAGCTTTCCCGAGGGCAAGTTGCTATAGCCGTTCGGGAACACGACAGCAAAGCCGGTCTGTTCCGATTTTGAAATCTACCCGTAATATTCATCCTTCGCCATATAACCCATATCGCCGCCGCCGCCATGAATGGCGAAAAGCAGCGCGATGGGTTTCGCAGGGTTGTAACTTTCCGGCATATGTAAACTGTACATGCGTGTGAGCCCGCCGTGCTGGATGGAAAAAAGAATCATCGCCGGGCTTGGTAATTTTATCCGTCACCGCCCCCGTCGCTTCGGGTGCGGGCTTGTCCTGCAATTTTTTTAACAGACGCTCGCGAATCTTTTCTTTAAAAAATCC
>JAYUPV010000223.1:0-2353 GCA_043759865.1 Alphaproteobacteria bacterium
CGGCAACATGTTTGGCCTGTCAGATGTCGAAACCCCGCTTTGGGGCGGTCTTCTGGTCACGATGGTCATATCTTTTGTCGGCATCACCGTCTCGCTGCCTCTGGGCGTCCTTTTGGCGCTTGGCCGGCGCTCAAAACTGCCAGTGGTGAAATTGCTCTCCATAATCTTCATCGAAGCCGTGCGCGGCGTGCCGCTGGTCACGGTTCTGTTCATGGCCTCCGTCATGCTGCCGCTGTTTCTCCCGCCCGGAACGACGTTTGACAAATTGATGCGCGCGCTCGTCGGGGTCGCCCTGTTCTCGTCTGCTTACATGGCCGAGGTGGTCCGCGGCGGACTTCAAGCCATTCCAAAAGGGCAGTATGAGGGCGCGGAGTCGCTTGGGCTGAGCTATTGGCAAAAGATGGGCTTCATCGTCATGCCACAGGCGCTGAAGCTGGTGATCCCGTCGATCGTCAACTCGTTTATTTCGCTCTTCAAGGACACAAGCCTTGTCTATATCATCGGCATGTTCGACCTGCTCGGCATTGTCCGCCAGAACTTTTCCGACCCCTCGTGGGCGTCGCCATCTACCCCGAAATCCGGCCTCATTTTCGCGGCCTTCATCTTCTGGTTCTTCTGCTTCTCCATGTCGCGTTATTCGCAATTTATGGAACGGCAGCTGGAAACCGGGCATAAACGATAGGAGCGTTTCCAAGTTTGATGGAACATCAAACGTTTAAGGAAAACGCGACCAGAGAAAGACAGGAAATAGTTATGGCTGAACTTGCAGTTTCCACATCTTCCGCCGCCGCCGTCCAGATGATCGGCGTGCACAAATGGTATGGCGAGTTTCATGTGCTGAAGGACATTAATTTGAAGGTTGAAAAGGGTGAGCGCATAGTCGTTTGCGGCCCCTCAGGCTCCGGTAAATCAACTATGATCCGCTGCATCAACCGGTTGGAAGAACATCAAAAGGGCCAGATATTTGTTGATGGCATTGAGCTTACCCATGACCTTAAAAAGATAGATGAAGTGCGCCGCGAAGTCGGCATGGTGTTCCAGCACTTCAACCTGTTTCCGCATCTGACCATCTTGCAGAACTGCACGCTCGCCCCGATCTGGGTCCGCAAGATGCCGAAGAAAAAGGCCGACGAAGTGGCCATGCACTATCTCGAGAAGGTCAAAATTCCCGAGCAGGCCAACAAATATCCGGGCCAGCTTTCCGGCGGCCAGCAGCAGCGCGTCGCCATTGCCCGCTCGCTGTGCATGAACCCGCGCGTCATGCTGTTTGACGAACCGACATCTGCGCTTGATCCCGAAATGATCAAGGAAGTTCTGGAAACCATGGTTGCGCTCGCCGAAGAAGGCATGACCATGATCTGCGTAACCCACGAAATGGGTTTTGCCCGGCAGGTCGCCAACAGGGTCATCTTCATGGACCGCGGCCAGATCGTCGAACAGAACGAACCGACGGAGTTTTTCAAGAACCCGCAGCACGAACGCACCAAGATGTTCCTGAGCCAGATTTTGCATTGAGCTTGCGCCATGCGGCCGGAAGGTGGCTGCGCCGCCTGCTGATTGGCGCGCTGGCGCTTGCCGCGTTTGCAATCATTGCCGCCTTCGTGCCGCGCCCGCTGTTTCCGGTCAACGCAAACGGCGGCGGCGTTGCTGAAATATTTGTTGCCGCAAATCCGATCCACTCAGACGTCATCATCCCTTTTGATGACGCGGCGAAGCGCGAGTTTGCTTTCCTGAGGGCCGGCAACGGCGCGGCTTGGTTCGACAATGCAAACGTGCGCTTCATCAGCTTCGGCAGGGGTGGACGCGCCTTTTATATCGAAACGCCGACATGGGACAAATTGAAGCCCGGCCCGCTGTTCAGGGGCCTGACCCTCGACAGCGCCACCATCCATGTCGAACCGCTTGGCGAGATATTCCGCGACAACCCGTCAGTGACAGCCTTGACCATCTCCCCTGAAGGCCTTGAGCGCCTGCGAAGCGAAATCCGCGCTTCCTTCACACAAGGCACCGATCAAGCCCCGATGCTCATCGCAGGCAAATCCTATGGCGAATTCGATGATTTTTACGAGGCGAATGGCTATTTCAACGCATTGCTCGGCTGCAACACGTGGACCGCGCGCATGCTGCGCGTGGCAGGCTTGCGCACCGGTCTCTGGAACCCTCTGCCGCAGTCGCTGCGCCTATCCTTGAAACTCTATAACTGAGCCGGAAAAGCGGAAATTCCACCGCAAAGGGCCGTTTCTGCCGCGTGAAGCGCCAAAATTCGGGAAAGTTGAGATTTTCCTTGCAAATTTCGCCGAATAAGGGGCCTCTCCAGCAAAATACGCTTGCGGGCGCCGGGGGCATTCAAATG
>JAYUPV010000224.1:0-7716 GCA_043759865.1 Alphaproteobacteria bacterium
CGGTTAATTCTCAAGCGCCGGACGACATTTTCAACGGTGATAATACCATTGTCCACGACTTCACCGATGGCAATAGCCAAGCCGCCCAGCGTCATGGAATTGATGCCGATGCCAAGGGCGTGCATCGCCAGAATGCCGCCCACAAACGAGGCCGGCATGGAAAGAAACGTGATGAATGATGCCCGCAAGTTCATCAGGAACATGAACAGCACGGCAATCACGATAAGCGTCCCTTCTACAAGCGATACGCTCAGGTTATGAATTGCCGTTTCGATGAAATTGGCCTGCCGGAATACCTGTGTATCCATTTTGACGCCTGCTGGCAGTCGCGACTTAATATCCTCAAGCGCCTTTTCTACCTTGTAGGTGGTCGTCAGCGTATCCGCGCCATAGGCCTTGGAGACTGTGCCGATAACAGCGTTATGCATCATGAAAGCGCCGTCACCCCGCTTGATTTCACCGCCGAAAGCAACTTCCGCAACATTCGCAACTGTGATCGGTGTGCCGTTGCGGACGACAATGACCGTATTTTTCAAATCATCGAGGGAAGTAATGCGCCCGTCGGCCGCCACGATCATTTCCTGACCTGTGCGCTGCAGGAAAGCCCCTGGCACGTTGGTATTTGATTTCTCCAATGCCTGCCGGACTTCTCCGGCGCTGATCTGGTAGGCATTGAGGCGTTCAGGGTCAAGGCGTACCTGATACTGCTTGACTTCGCCGCCGATGGCGACAACAGACGCAATTCCGCCAAGCGCGAGAACACGGGGGCGTATTTCCCACTCCGCAAGCGTGCGCAATTCCTCGGGTGAAAGCGTGTCGCTCACCAACGCATATTTCACCAGCCAGCCTACGGCAGAAGTCACGGGCAACATGACAGGCGGCTTCGTGGTCGTCGGCAGCGCACCCGCCACATTCAGGATGCGCTCGTTAATCAGCTGGCGGTCAAGGTAGACATCGCTGTTCGAGTCAAAGACGACAGTAATAGTGGACAGGCCAACGGAAGTTTTGGAGCGCACATCCGTAACCCCCGGTGTACCGTTAATGGCGCTTTCCAGCGGATAGGTAATCAGGGATTCGACATCCACAGGCGCCATGCCTGGCGCTTCAGTCTGGATAACAACCTGCGGAGGCGCGAACTCGGGAAAAACGTCTATCGACATGCGTTGCAGCGCATATGAACCGCAACAACTTCATAAGATGATTATATATTTTTCCGGTTAATTGTTTCTACTGCTTTGTCACACAGTTTTGAGAGATAAGAAAAACCTGCATTAAATCAGCCCCTTAGACAACTTCAGTGCCCGTAAGGATGCACGCAGGGAAAATACCGCGATCCCGAGTTTAACGAATACTGTATGTTCTCATTGCCGAGCAGATTATGCATTCCTTATCTGCACACATGCATAAGACATGGCATCCTCAGCGTCGCATTAAAGTCACCCTTCCAGAAAATGCCCAATTGGTTTTAGGTTTTCGACGCGGTCACAGATTATTTTAACGATGGCCAGCATGGGAACGGCCAGAATGGCGCCGGCAAGCCCCCACATCCAGTACCAGAACACGAGCGCAAGGATAACGATAACCGGGTTGATCGTGAACTTCCTCGCAAGCAATTGCGGTGTCACGCAGGCGCTTTCCACCACATGCGCGCACAAGTAAAGCGAAGCAGGCAATAGCGCTTGCCAGACATTGGGGATCTCCATCAAGGCGACGGCTGCGAACAGCGCACAGGCGATCATCGGCCCGACGAACGGGACATAGTTCAGAAGGAAGGCGACAACAGCCCAGAGAATAGGATTGGCGATGCCGCAGCCCCACATTATTACCCCTGTCGCAATGCCGACCAGTGCGTTCATCGCAGTAATAGTCAGCAGGTAAGCGGAAATATCTGCTTCGACCTGCTGGGTAATGTCGACAATCTGCCGCTTGTTTCTGAAGGTCGGCAGAACCTCGACAAGCCGCCGCAGGAAGGTATCGCCCGAGGCGAGGAGGAAAAACAGCAAAGAAACCGTGGTCAGCACTGCTCCGAAGAAGTCACGCGTCTGCAGAAACACTTTGTCTGAAAGCCGAGTGCCCTGTATCGTCACGGCCCTCGCCTGAGTATTATCGGCGCTCTTCGTAATCTCCTCGGCCTGCGCCAGCATCTGCTGGGTTTTTTCGACCGGCTTGCTGAGAAAGAGGAACTTGCCCTTTAATTCCGGCATGCTAGTCGAAACCTGTTCAGCCCAGTCGCTCGCCGGTCCCGCCAGCATCGATATCAGGGCTCCAACGCCGCCCAAGAGCATCACGATAACAAGAAAAGCGCTGAGACGCTGGGGGATCCGCATTCTCTTCAGGAGCCGCAGCGGCGATTGCAGAACAAATTTCAGCACAATGGCGACGACGAGCGGTATAAAAATGGCGCTAGCCGCGCGCAGGGCGACGAGCCCCAGAATGACGAAGATACCTCCCAAAAAAATAGCTTGAGCGCCCGGAACCTCTACTACGGTTTCTTCGAGCACCGGCTCCGGCATTTTAGTGCCTGCTGCCCGCCCTGTTTCCTCAATCACCGCATCTCCTTCTCGTGTGGGAAGCAGCCAGAACCGGGGATACCCGCAAACGACAAACCTGTAATCAAAATCGTTGGCGCGCCACGAAGAACCCGGCAAGCGTCGCCAGCAGCACCGCCATTTTTGGGTTCTCCCGGACAGGCCCCTCAATCTCGTTGCAGGCGTCCTCGATAAGGGCTGCGATATTCTGGCCAAGGGCGTTTTGGGCCTCAACAAGATGGTCTCTTTTACGACGGCGCAGGTAAGTGCCCGCCATTGCCGACAGGGCGGCCAAGCCGAAAACAACCGCCGCCGTAAGCAACGCCGCCATATACGGCAGGTATTGCGTTTCAAGAAACCGCTCCAGTCCCAGCACTGACAGAAGTGCCCCTGTACAGGCCAGCAAGGCGGATAAGGCCGTTAAGCCCCACTCCGCCCTGCTTTTGCGGGGAGCAAGCACATTTTGCTTGATAACCGCAGCCAGCAACATTTCCTGGATCGCTGTGGCAACGCCAGCCATAGCTATTACCTGCGGCCGAGCAGGAAGTTGGCGAGAATGCCCGCCGCGAACGCAATAGCAATGCTCTGGCCTGGCTTTGCCTTGATGCGTCTTTCCAGCTTCTCCAGCGTGTCCGCTCCTGAATCCATGGCATCGTCCATGCGATCCTGCATATAACCGGAAGCCTCATGCGCTTTTTCGGCTGATGTTTCCTTGATATTATGCGCAAGGCCGAGAACGTTTTTCTTGATTTCCTGTATCTCGGGGAAAGACTCATTCACAGCCCTTGCTCCATTCTCGATTGCTTTGGCTGCTTCGCGCTCTGCGTCTCTTAGTTCGGTACGGATGCTCATTTTATTGCTCCTTGGGGGTTATCGACGTTTGGCAAATGTTCCTGAATGGGAATCGTTCCATTCTTCCCTGCTCAACCGACGGTGCACAGCAAGGGCCGAAGTTCTTTCGAAAAGCGGCCCTTGCATATACGTGTACCGCAGTCTTCAGGCAGCGAGTGCTGTGATGCTTTGGGCATTGGAAAGTTTCAGTATCTCCCTGACCCGCTCGACGCGCGCGTCGTCACTTGCTTCCACGGCAATGAGAATCGCGCCTTTGCGGATTGTGTCTTCATAGAGCTTGGCTTCATGCTCGGGAATGCCAAGCCCGACAAGCGTGCCGACCAGCCCGCCCGCCGCCGCGCCAGCGCCCATGCCGGCAAGAGCGCCGATAAGTGCGCCGGAGACGATCAGGTTCAGTCCCGGTATGACAAGCGCGCCGGCAGAGGCCAGCCCCAGGTAAAGCGCGCCCGTAAGACCGCCGATAGCGGCACCTGCTGCTGCGCCTTCTTCGGCTTTGGTGTTCTCGGCGATACCGAAATGCTTACCGCGCGTCTCTTCGCTCACAAGCATTGTCACCTGGCTTTTAGTGAACCCGGCCTGGTCAAGCCTGCGAATCGCCGCGTCTGCTTCATCGCGTGAATTAAATATGGCTGTAATGGTCTTTGACATGATGTTTTCCTTTGTTAATGACGCACTCGCTTGCAGGCGGATTGCCTAGCCAGGCGTTCAAGCAATGCAAACACGGCCAGACACTTGTGCGTTCCATTTCAGGCGTGTGGGGCGCACCAACGGCGCAATGAGCCTCTTTTAGCCTGTGTTATCAGTACCAGCGGACTATGACTTCCTTATCTGCCCGCAGTCATCAGGCATCGCATCCTTACAGGGCGAGGCATACTATAAGACTTGCAGCACAGCCATTCGCCGCTTTGAGGAAGTTTCCTTCGGCAAAACATGGCCTGCATGCCAGGAAAGTTCAAAAGAGATAACAGACAGGCTTCAATTTCCCATTCAGCGGCGGAATACGAAGATCTGTGCGCGAAAACAACAGTCAAAAGGATATCTAATAATGTTCGACCAAAATAAACTTCTTCCCGAAATGCCTAAACTCCACAAATTCGCCTTGCGCCTGACGCGCAACGCAAGTGACGCCGATGATCTTGTGCAATCCACTCTGCTGCGCGCGCTTGAAAAAAACGCGCTGTTCCAGGAAGGCACCAATCTTTTCAGCTGGACATCGCGGATCATGTTCAACCTCTTTGCATCGCAGTACCGCCACAAGAAAAAATTCGACACGCAGTACGATCCCGAATTCTACATTGACCGGGCGAGTGTGGGCCCTTCGCAGGAAGCGTCGGTCGATCTCGTGACTGTCAGCGAAAGCATGGAGCAGCTCAGCCCCGAGCACCGCGAAATCCTCGTCCTCGTCTGCGCGAAAGAGCTGCGCTACGAGGAAGCCTCTAAAGTCCTGAAGATACCCGTTGGCACCGTCCGCTCGCGCCTGTCACGTGCGCGCAGCCATTTGCAGGAAATATTGTCTCCAGATTCTTATACCTTACCCGCATGCCATATTCCGTCAGGAGCGCTGAACAGGCTTGCGGCATAAAATCGCCCCGCAGGGAACGATCTTTCCGTCCCGGCGTTCGATACAACGTAACCAAGAGATAACAAAAATCGCCACATCCGCGCATTATTTAACAGGAGAACAAGAATCATGAAAAAGCTATTCCGCACCTCACTCGTCGCAGCAGCAGTTTGCATGCTTATTTCGGCAGCACCCGCCAATGCTGAAACCAGCTACCGGCAGACGCAGACGACCACGTACCAAAGCACGCGCCTTGGCATCCTAAGCTCTTCCGACATTGCCCATGTCCAGCAGCGTCTGGAGATGCAGGGTTTCTACACCGGCGCCATTGACGGTAAACAAGGCCCCCTTACAAGACAGGCGACACGCGCGTTCCAAGCCAGCCAGAACCTGCCCGCCAACGGCAGGCTGACGTCCGCAACGCTGGAAGCACTTGACCTTGATCTTGCCTCGGGATCCGGCTATACGTCCGACTTTCCCGCAGCGGGTCCCGCTTATGAGGAAACGAGCGTGGCAACAATGGACGTCTATACGACGCGTAGCGGCCGCGGCTTTTCCAGCGCGGAATATGACGCCGGGCATTCAACCTGCCTGACCTGCGCAGATGGCATCTTCGGTAACGGCGGCAAGCCGGGAGTCGTTGATTAATCAAGCCCACTCTATACACACCGAATTTATGGGTTGTGGTTCCGCTTGCGGTCCACAACCCATAAATCCTTAACCCACGCCTACGGAGCATAACGATGATTTCCTTGAAACAGACAAGCCTACGCATGACGACCGCATTACTGGCCGTCATCATGCTGGCCGCCCCTGCCTTTGCCGCTTCCATTGCCGATGGCAATGCCGCATATGCGCGGCATGATTATCAGGGCGCGATAGCTCAATGGCAGCCGATGGCGGAAAACGGAAATCCAAAAGCACAGAATAACCTTGGCGCTTTGTACCAGCATGGCTATGGCGTCAAAAAGAATTATGCCGAAGCGATGAAGTGGTACCGCCTTGCCGCCCGCCGGGGCAATACCGACGCCTATAACAATCTTGGCATGATGTTCGACACCGGCCTCGGGGTTGCCAAAAACTATGGTGAGGCCGTCGCGTGGTATCGCATGGCGGCTGATAAAGGCCTTGCCGATGCGCAGTTCAACCTTGGCGCGATGTACTATACTGGCGCGGGCGTCAGACGTGACTATGCAATAGCGGCACAGTGGTTTCAAAAAGCAGCCCAGCAAGGCGACAGCAGGGCGCAATACAACATGGGCATGATGAGCTACAAGGGGGTTGGTCTCGAAAAAAACAATATTCAGGCCTACAAATGGTTATCGCGCGCTTCGGCCGCCGGTGACAAAAAGGCCAGGCTCCAGCGCGAACGCCTTGCAAGCCAGATGACGGCAGAGCAGATCGTCGCCGCAAACAGGCTTGTCCGCAAATAATTTTTTTTAAGGAAGTCGTTTCATGCCCACAAGATATCTTATCCGGTACATCAAAAAAACCGGTGATAGCGAACCGGAAGAGCGGATTCTGGCCTTTGGCGGGCTGGACCCGTGCGACAAGCCCTGGACGCTCACCTACGAGGAAGCTGTCAACGGTGTCGTCTCCGGCGAATGGAGTTTTTATGTCTTGCTCGGTAATGTCGAGGAGAACCTGGTGGTGAGCCGCATGGTGGACGGTCGCCAATACCTTGCCGTCGCTCCGCCTCACGGGCAGCTGCCGCTGCTATCCCTCCCGCCCTTCCCCGACTACGGCGAGATTGACGCCTGCTTTCAGTCTGCTCAGGACAACAGTGCCAACAGCTGATCGGTGTCGGCGGGCTTGACAAGGTGATGATCAAAACCTGCTTCAGTGGACTTCTGGATATCTTCCGCACGACCGTAGCCGCTCAGGGCGATGAGAAGGGTCTTTTGCGTCGCTGGCATTTCGCGCAGGCGCTTTGCCACTTCAAAACCGTTCATTCCGGGCAGACCGATATCGAGGATGATGACGTCGGGATTCGATACCTGCGCCGCGTCGAGTCCGGCTTGACCACTGAAGGAAAGCTCGACGATATGCCCCTGCAACGTCAGCAGTATCTTGGTTGTTTGGGCGGAGTCGGCATTGTCTTCAATGACAAGAATACGGCGTCTTTTGGCCGTCTTTCCCGACGCGTCGGGAGACGGGGCGGCAGCGACGTTCTCCACCACCGACACCATGACCGGCAGACGGACAATAAATTCGCTGCCTTTTTTCAAACCATCGCTTTTTGCCTCGACCGTTCCGCCCTGCAATTCGATAAAGCGCCGCACAAGTGTGAGGCCGAGGCCGAGGCCGCCTTGCTGCATGTCGAGCGATTGCCGCAACTGCACAAGCCGGTCGAAGTTGAAAACATGGGGCAGCAGTTCTGGGGGCATGCCAGCACCGTCATCACTGACCCTGATGACCGCCACGCCCGCTTCGCATTCGAGCGATATGGCGATACAACCGCGTGACCCTGTGTACTTCGAGGCATTGGCCAGCAGGTTGCAGATAACCTGCCGAAGCCGGATGGCGTCCCCCTTGACGAACACTTTGTCCTTCGGCAGCGACAGCGAAATTCTCTGCCGCCGCGCCTGAAAGTCGAGGCTGATGTCTTTAACGGCATAGTGAATGACCTGCAGCAGGTCGACCGGTTCTTCTTCAAGGATAAACACGCCGCGTGTGACACTGGATACATCGAGGAGGTCATCGACGATCTGCACCATTTGCTGGAGCTGGCGACCCATGATGAGCTGGATCTCTTTTGCGTCATCTACGCCGGTG
>JAYUPV010000225.1:0-2440 GCA_043759865.1 Alphaproteobacteria bacterium
AAGGGGCAGGGCGGTACGGTCGCCCTCGAAGAAAGCATCTATGCGGGTGCCGGCGAAACGCCGCGCCGTACGCAGCAAATCGTCATCACCGGCATTACGCCAGGTGGTCCGCTTGCGATCGAGTGGGAACTCAAGCGCGAGAAGATGTAGCCGTTTTTGGCTTAGTGAATTTATAGGAATTACAGACTGTTACGCCATTGCTTTTGCCGTAACCGCCCGGGATTGCTATACTCGGGGCATGGTTGTTGTCGATTTCCTGAAGGACCTTTTCAACTGGCATAGCGGCCCGCCGCCATTCCCCGAGAACGCCGATGGCATGAGAAAATCGGTGACGGCGGCCGAAGCCGCCGCAATTTTCGACACACTTGCATCAGACAAAAACATCGCCTTCCGCTATGGCTATGACGGCTGTTACGCCCGCGCGCATATCATGTGCCGCGACCTGTTCGCCATGAACATCGTGCCGAAAAAAGCCTGGGCGCTGGAGGATAACGAGCTGCTGGTCGTCAGGCTCGGCAAGCAGAAACTGGAATGGTCGTTCCATGTCGCACCCGTGGTGACTGTCGAGTTTCCCGACGGCAAAAATCAGGACATGGTTTTCGACCCCTCGCTTTTCGACGGGCCGGTCACGCTGAAACAATGGGCGCATGTCATGCATGCCGACAACAAGCAGGTTGAAATCCAAGCGGTGGGCAAACCGCCCTTTGATATGCCGGGCGATTACACCACCGATGAAAAAACCGGCAAACGCACCGACAAAAAAGCGCGCCGCACGATGGAAGACTATATGCCCTTGCAGGAGCCGGAAGGATCGGTAAAGCTGTTCGAAAGCGGATTTGAGGCGCTGGCCGGTCAAACGGCGAAGCCGCAGAAAATTCACCACAAACAATTGCAGGCGGCCTAGACCATGCCGGAATCAAAAGGTGTCGTTAAAAAAATTGTCGAGAAGGACGGGCGTGTGCTGGTTTCCTTCCCGAACCATGCCGGATATTTCAAGCTACCGCCCGATATGCTGGATCTTGCCGTTGAATCGCGGGAAAAGGGCAGGGAGCTGAGCTTCAGCTTCGACCGCGAGTTGAACATCACAAAAATAGCTTAAGCTTTTGCCATCCACGGCGCGCGCGGAGCTTGCACCTGCGGGCGGATGGTGTCTTTGAGGAATTCTTCGACAGGGCGGTTGGCTTGTTTCGCCGCCGCCTCCATGAAGGCGCAATAGGCGCGGCCGAGCGGCGTGCCTTTTTCGACGGCTGCGACGTATTCCTGCGGCGTGTAGCCTCGTCCGCCCAGTATCATCGGCTCGTTCGCCGACGTCTTGGAACTCGCCCAGGCGCGCAGCAAACTTAATGTCAGGTCTTTTGCATTGTCGTCCATGAAACCCCCGTTTCAAGCAGCTCAAGGCCGAGTTTAGGACAGGAATGCTTAACAGTTCGTTAAAAGAAAAAACGCCCGCGCGGGTTATCCCGCTGCGGGCGTCCTATCTCCGTGGAAACTTGATTAGAGCTTGTAGCCCTTTTTCTTGATTTTGTTGAGCGTCATGGTCGCTTTGATCGGGCCCATTTTCGTATCGGGCGTAAAGCCGAATTCATCGACCAGCTGCTGCGCGACGGGAACTATTTTTTTCAGCTTGTCGGCTGCGTCGCTGTTGTTCGCGTCTGCAAGCGCGATGATTTTCTTGATGCCGCCCTGCCAGTCTTTACGCAGATCGACGCCGAGCTCGTTCGTCACGCGGCCATAGATGTCCTCGGCCGCAGCGCGCTGGTTGAACAGGTGGGTAATGGTGCGGGCGGTGCCGATATTGGGGTCGAGCACTTCGCTGAAAGTTTTAAACGCGAATTCGCTGGCTTCGCGGATGAGTTGTTCTGTCTTCGGGTTCCATTCGGTCATAGGTTCTCTGGCTCCTCGAGCGTTCTGTGATTTAACGGCAGTATAAAATGCTTTATGGATATGTCAATACATTAAGTAAAATATTCACAAGTCGCATTTATGTTGTTTTTTCAATTGCTTGGGTATAGCCCCGGTGCATGCCAAAAAACAAGTGGCTCGAAGGTGTCGATTATGTATAATATCGCCATCAACAGGAAGGGCCTGCCGCTTTGAAATCCACGCTCCGCAAAGATTTTCGCACCGCTGCGCCGCTTTCTTCCAGCGCCGCCTATATGTTCGATTACGCGGCTGAAGTCGCGGATTTCCATGCGGCGTTCCCCGAATGGCGCGAAAAAGTCTTTTTCGTCGACATGTCCCCCACAAGCGCAAGCCTGATGAAAGGCGCGCTGTCGGATGCCGGCATTGCCAAGGCTGAAAAAACCATCGCCGAAGGCGCGCTTGCCGACATCATCAAGAAAATGCAGCCGCTTCACCAGAGCTTCACTGTGCGTTTCCCCGATAAAAAAGCCTATGTGGTGGTCGACCGCGCAGGCAAACGCCGCGACATGCCGAAACT
>JAYUPV010000226.1:0-5923 GCA_043759865.1 Alphaproteobacteria bacterium
ACTTCAAGCACGCGACTCAGTCGACGGCGCGGGCGTTGTCGGGGCGCGAGGATTTGGAGGTGTCGTTCGGAGGACATATCGCCGAGCTGTCGGACAATTCCATCCGCCTGCCCGCGCTGCCAAAAATGCTGGAGGACAACGAGACGACGCTGGTGCGCGGCATGGCCGATACTTTCGCGCTGAAAATCAGCTATCACGACCCTCTACTGGATGCGCGCCTCGCCCCTGCCGACCCGCGCGCTCGGCTTGCCTATCAGGCGCTCGAAGATGCGCGCATCGAGGCGGTCGGCACCGAAAGCTATCCCGGCGTGTCATCGAATATCGAGGCCGCGCTGCGGCATGAAGCGCGGCGCACGAAACTTGAATTCGTTTCCAACATGGACGACGCCCCGCTTGCCGACGCGCTGCGGTTTATGGCGCGCGAAGCCTTCACCGGCAAAAAGCCGCCCAAGGAAGCGCAGAAGGTCATCAAGGTCTGGAAGCAATGGATCGACCGTCATCTTGGCGAAGACGGGTTGCAGGGTTTGAAAAAAGCACTGTCCAGTCAGGAAAACTTCGCGAAGCTCGCGCATCATTTGATTGATAAAATGGAGATGCCCTCGACCCCCGCCGAGCCGCCGCCCGCCGATGATTCAGGCGAGAACAAGGACGAGCAGAAAAGCCAGGGCGCGGAAAAAGCCGCCGAGAGCGACCAGGCATCAAAAAGCACGCCGCCCGACGGCATGTCGGAAGAAGCCGACAGCCGCGAACAGTCGGAGCAGGAATCCGACAGCGTTGCGGGGCAGGAAGTCGAGGAAGACGGCAATCTCGAAGACGCCGACGACAACGAACAGGCACGTAAAAATACCCCGCGCGACAGCTCCCACAACGCGCTGTACGGCGACTACAAAATTTACACCGCCGGCTTCGACGAGGTCGTGAACGCCAAAGACCTTTGCGAGCCGGAAGAACTGCAAAAGCTCCGCAAGATGCTCGACAAGCAATTGACGCATCTGCAGGGCGTTATCACGCGGCTTGCCAACAAACTGCAGCGCAAGTTGCTGGCGCAGCAAACGCGCTCGTGGCATTTCGACCTCGAGGAAGGCATTCTTGACAGCGCCCGCCTCTCCCGCGCCATCGCCAACCCGTACTGGCCCGTCAGTTACAAGCAGGAAAGCGAAACCGATTTCCGCGACACGGTGGTGACGCTGCTCATCGACAATTCAGGCTCGATGCGCGGACGACCTATTACCATCGCAGCGATGAGCACGGATATTCTGGCGCGCACGCTGGAGCGCTGCGGCGTAAAGGTGGAAATTCTCGGCTTCACCACCCGCGCATGGAAGGGCGGCTCGGCCCGCGAGAAATGGCTATCCGACGGCAAGCCCCATGCGCCTGGTCGCCTGAACGACCTGCGGCATATCATTTATAAACCCGCCGACAGCCCGTGGCGGCACACACGCTCGAACCTTGGCCTCATGCTGCGCGAGGGACTTCTAAAAGAGAACATCGACGGCGAAGCACTGCTCTGGGCCTATCACCGCCTCATGTCTCGCCCCGAACAGCGCAAGATATTGATGGTCATTTCCGATGGTGCACCGGTCGATGACTCGACCCTCTCCGCCAATCAGGGCAACTATCTCGAAGAACACCTGCGCCGCGTTATCCATTTCATCGAGGACAAAACGCCTATCCAGCTGCTCGCCATCGGCATCGGCCACGATGTCACCCGCTACTACCAGCGCGCCGTGACGCTTGTCGATGCCGAGGAACTGGGCGGCGCCATCACCGAAAAGCTCGCCGAACTCTTCAGCGAAAAACCCCCGAAATCCGGCAAGGGCGGCAAGAAGCGGCTGCATTAATTATTACTGTCATCCCGAACGCAGTGAGGGATCTTGGCAGGCGGAGAAGATTCCTCGCTGCGCTCGGAATGACACTCTTTTTTAATAAAATTTCGTGATGTACACTGAAAGAGTACAAGGAGCGACCATGTCCGACCACAAAATCCACAAACCGAAACCTGTCAGCGGCTTCCCCGAATGGCTGCCGGAATACCGTGCGGTGGAATTGCAGTGGCTCGACAAAATCCGCAAGGTGTTTGAAAGCTACGGCTTCGGCAACATCGAAACCCCCGCCATCGAGGAAATCGAGCTGCTGACCGCAAAGGGCGGCGAGACGGAGAACGAGATTTACACCCTGACACGCCTGCAGGCGGAAGAAGGCGACAAGGACGCACGCCTTGCCCTGCATTACGACCTGACCGTGCCGATGGCGCGCTATGTGGCGCAGCATTTCGGCGGACTTGTGTTTCCGTTCAAGCGTTACCAGATGCAAAAAGTCTGGCGCGGCGAACGTCCGCAAAAGGGCCGCTACCGCGAATTTTACCAATGCGATATCGACGTGGTGAATATCGACGACCTGCCCCTGCATTTTGATGCCGAGCTTCCCGCCGTGCTGTTCGAGGCGTATCAGGCTCTCGGCATTCCGCCTGTGGAACTGCGCATCAACAACCGCAAGATCATCATGGGTTATCTTGCAGGCCTCGGCATCAACGACCCGGGCGTGGTGACGCGCACGCTCGACAAGCTCGATAAAATCGGCCCCGATGGCGTGCTGAAAACGCTCACCGCTTCCGGCGTGCCGGACGATATCGCGAAAAAGGCTCTCGCCTTCGTCAGTATCAAAACATCTGACGGTTCGTTCTTTGAAAAAGTGCAGGCGCTCGGCGTGACCTCCGAATTGATGACGCAAGGCTTGAACGAATTGAAATTCGTGACCGACAACCTTGCACATCTGCCGCAGGGTGCGATTGTCGCGGATCTCGGCATCATCCGCGGGCTTGATTATTATACCGGCACGGTACTGGAAGCGCGTTTCCGCGACGGTGCGCCGCTGTCCATCGGCGGCGGCGGGCGGTATGACAACCTTGCGGGATCATTCATCAACCAGAAACTGCCCGGCATCGGTGTTTCCATCGGGCTTACGCGGCTGTTCGGATTGCTGATGGATAAAGGCGAGATTGTGGCAGGGCAAAAGGCCCCGACTCAGGTCCTTGTCGTCCTGCCCGAAGAATCTATCCGCCCCCTTGCGAGCGCAACGGCGAACACACTGCGCTCGCGCGGCTATAATGTGGAAATGTATCACCGCGACGCGAAAATAAAAAACCAGCTCGCCTATGCCGAGAAAAAAGGCATTCCCTTTGTCTGGTTCCCACCCTTTTCCGAAGGCAAGCCGCACGAAGTCAAGAATATGGGAATGGGCACGCAGACCCCCGAAGACCCCAAAAACTGGAAACCCTAATATTAACTTTGCCGCCAAACATGCTAGGATTGACCATTAAGTTTTTCCAAGGGACAAGCGCCTCATGAAAAAGAAAATCCAGATCGCGGCCTATGCCGCCATTTTCGCAGCAGCAGCTTATGCGCTGTTCGTTCAGCATAGTCAGGCCTATATCGACAAGGGTGCTTACACCTACATTCACAACGAAGCCGAATACAGTATGGATCTGCCCGACGCGCCGTCGGGCCGCACGATCTGGGCCGACAGGCGCGAGCCCATCCCCTTCCTCGATGATCCGCCCAAATTCGGCAGCATCGGCGAAGTAGCGACCGTGGTGCGCACCGACCTCGACACCGGCGACGTTTTCAAACTCGAAATCACATTTCTGAAAGCGGAGCGCGATTTCCTTTTGTCCATGACCAAAGCCAAGATGCAAAAGGCGCTGACGGAAATGTACAAGGACACACGCCTCGACAACGAGCAGGAGAACTACTCCTCCGGCTCCGACACGCTGAAATGGGCGACTCTGACGGGCTTTACGGTGGACGAAAGCAACAACCTGCTTTTCAACGCCGTGCATTACCTGACCGGCCTGCAGACGCTGACCGTCATCAAGGTCTCGTACAACGTGGAAAACAAAAACTTCCAGCGCTGGTACGACGAGATGGCGAAGTCGATCAAGTATACGGGGCTGAAGTAAAACCTTTTATCCGCTGCACCATGCTGAAGAAACCGTTGCGGCGGTTGCTGGTGATGTGGTTGAGGCCGAGCCTGTCGAACATTCCCTCGATATCTAAACCCATGATTTCGGTGGCCGTCCTGCCCGCATAAACGGCATCGAGGATTCGGATCAGCCCTTTCACGATATCGGCGTCGCTGTCGGCCACGAGGTTCAGGCGGTGATCCTTGTTCCAGCCCAGCACCATCCAGACCTGCGCCATGCAGCCGGAAACCCGCGTGCCGGGGGTTTTGAGGGATTCGTCCATGGGCGGGAGAGTATTGCCGAGGTCTATCAGGTATTTGTACCTGTCCTCCCACTCCTCAAGCGCATTGAAGTTATCCACAAGCTCGTCTATAGTCATATTAACGCTAAGCCTTTGTTAACGCCCGATGCTGCTAAAATAGGGCGAATGAGGGATGAAAGCCACAGGAAAGCGTTTATCCACATTCCCGTTAAAGCATTGATTAAGAACGGTTGCAAATCGCGAACAGGCGTTTATCTTAAGGGTATATAAGAGCCGCAAAGGTTCACATGACAGGTAAGAAGGGATTTCAAGGATGAGCAGCAAGATCGGGACAGGGGATTCCAAGAACACGCTTTACTGCTCCTTCTGCGGCAAGAGCCAGCATGAAGTGCGTAAGCTTATCGCAGGCCCCAACGTATTCATTTGCAATGAGTGCGTCGAGCTTTGCATGGACATCATCCAGGAAGAGGACAAGACCCAGCTGGTGAAATCCGGCAAGGGCATTCCTACTCCGAAAGAAATCAAAAAAGTTCTCGACGATTACGTCATCGGTCAGGACCGCGCAAAGCGCGTGCTCTCCGTCGCCGTGCACAACCACTACAAGCGCATCGACGAAGGTATTTCAAAAGGCAGCGAGATCGAGCTGTCGAAATCGAACATCATGCTCATCGGCCCGACGGGTTCCGGCAAGACGCTGCTCGCGCAGACTCTCGCCCGCATTCTCGACGTGCCTTTCACGATGACAGACGCGACGACGCTCACTGAAGCCGGCTACGTCGGCGAAGACGTCGAAAACATCGTGCTGAAGCTGCTACAGAACTGCGACTACAACATCGAACGCGCCCAGCGCGGCATCGTGTACATCGACGAAGTCGACAAAATCTCGCGCAAGTCGGACAACCCCTCCATCACCCGCGACGTTTCGGGCGAAGGCGTTCAGCAGGCTCTGCTGAAACTGATGGAGGGCACGCTCGCTTCGGTTCCGCCCCAAGGCGGTCGCAAGCACCCGCAGCAGGAATTCCTGCAGGTCGACACCACCAACATCCTGTTCATCTGCGGCGGCGCATTCTCAGGCCTCGACAAGATCATCTCGAAGCGTGGGCGCGTCAGCTCCATGGGCTTCGGTGCGAAGGTTGAAGGCCCAGACGAGCGCCGCGCGGGCGAAGTGCTGAAAGACGTGCAGACGGAAGACTTGCTGAAATTCGGCCTTATCCCCGAATTCATCGGCCGCCTCCCCGTCATCGCGACTCTTGAAGACCTCGACATCCCCGCTCTCGTTAAAATCCTGAACGAGCCGAAGAACGCGCTGACCAAGCAGTATAACCGCCTGTTCGATATCGAAGGCGTGAAGCTGACCTTCCAGCCCGACTCGCTCGAAGAAATCGCTAAAAAGGCCATCGAGCGCAATACCGGCGCGCGCGGCCTGCGTTCCATCCTCGAAAACCTGCTGCTTGAAACCATGTTCGAACTGCCGGGTATGGAAGGCGCGGAAGAAGTCGTCGTGAAAGCGGAGAACGTGATCAACAACACCGCCCCCGTGATCGTCTATTCCGACAAAAAGAAAAAAGAAGCCAAAGAGAAAAAGAAAAAAGACGAGGAAGAAAAAGATAAAGACAAGGACAAGGAAACGGCCGCAGCGTCGTAACCCCTTCCCGTCGCGAAAATGCAAGAAGCCGCCTTCGGGCGGCTTCTTTTTTTGT
>JAYUPV010000227.1:0-2812 GCA_043759865.1 Alphaproteobacteria bacterium
TGACAGCAGTTT
The DNA here is from genome assembly GCA_043759865.1 of Alphaproteobacteria bacterium. GTDB lineage: Bacteria > Pseudomonadota > Alphaproteobacteria > Micavibrionales > UBA2020 > JAPWJZ01. Next base: position 13 of record JAYUPV010000227.1, read on the forward strand.
TTTCACGCGCGTCGACAACGATATCCTTTTAGAAACTAAATATATCGCCGAGCCTGCGGGGGCGAGCGTGCTGAAAACAATTTTCAATTTCCGCTCCTCCCGCGTGAACGAGGTTTACGAGATCGGGACGGGCGCGGACGCACGCATCGCCATGACCTCGGCAGGCTTCGACGACTATGATGCGCACGCCCTGCGCCGCGCACAGGAACAGCTGGAAAAACTTGGCGGCAAACCGGCAGACGCGCTCGGCAAACCCCGCGCGCGCCTTGGCGGGGGCACAAGGCTATCAAGTGGGAGCGCAGCCTCATGACCGGAAAAACCGATGCCGGGGAATGGAAAAAGACCCTCGAAAGCCTGAAAGCCGAGCTTGATGCGCTGCAGCCTTCGGGTGACGGCTGGCATATTCCGCCTTCTGCGCATGTCTCGATCAAGACGGCCTTTACACGGGACAGTGATGTCAACCGGTTGATGTATATTTTCGGACAGCTCGACGCCGGAAAAATGGCGCATTTCGCAGCTGCGGGCGACCTGCCGTGGTGGCCGGTTATTTACGGCCGCGCGTTTTTCAACGACCTCGACGGCCTGCGCGAGGTCTATGCCTCAGCCCCAGTGAACGAAAAGCAGGGCGGCGCTGCGGGCGCGCTGAAATGGATCGCCGAGCCTTATACCCTTGGCGACGGTGTCCGGAACGATATCAGCGCAAAAGTCATACGCCAGCTGTGCGAGTGGGGCGCGAGCCCCAACTCCGACAACGGCAAATGGCTGGAGCGTAGCCTGCGCACGCTGAACGCCGAAGCCATCCGGACTCTTGTTGCTTTCGAGGCCGACCCTAAGGTGATATTCCGCGTCATGGGCGAGATGCTCGATAAAAACAATTTCAAGCAGGCCGGAAAAATACAGGACGCGCTCGCCAGGGCAACGGTTTGGTTCAAGGTCGACTATCACACCCTCTCCGAAACGAAATTTGTCATCACGCCCGAGGGCGGCGCTTCGTTCAAGGCGCTGTTCAATTTCCGCTCCCGCCGTGTGAACGAAATTTATGAATCGGTGACACCCGCAAAACCGCCCACGATGACAAGCGTGGCGTTTGGCGACTACGACCGCGAGGCCATCGGATTCGCCGAAAAGCAGTTCGAAAAACTGGGCGGCAAACTGCCCGACCCTCTCGGCAAGCCGAGGTTCAAAGGCCTCTCCGCCTGAAGCCGCGCGATTTCAAGGCACTATTAACCACGTTCCGGAAAATAGAGCCGCTGTACCGGCTATTGACATATACTGCCCCAAGCTCTATGAAAATACATGGCAATTTCAGTAGATAAAGACCAGTCGTTGAAGGACGCATTCAATGCGCCGGGTGGCTACGAGTTCAGGAAGCTCAGCAACTCCCTGTTGCGCGTTATGTCCGACGGCGCTTTTTACAAATTCGATTTCGCCCTGCGCGTCATGACAACGCGGGCGAGCGACGGCGTTGCCTTGACACCTTTTTCGCAGCTTGACCGCGAGACGCTGGTGGAGATGCGCGACAGACTGGTGGCACTCGGCGGCAAACCGCCCGCGCTGCCCGATGAACGCCACACAGGCCCCGTGCTGCCGCGCAAACTGAACCCTTAAGGATAAAAGGAACAACCCCATGTCGCTCCGCGGCCTTTACAACGACAACGCAAGCAAGCCCGATGCGCGTCCCTATGTCGAAAAAGTCAGCGACAACGTGCTGTTCACCGAATATTCGCGCAACAACACCTATGTGCAGCGCACTTATTTCGATTACATGACTCGCACTGTCGCTATCCTCGTCAACGGCTCGAACCACGACCGCACGCTGACTTTCGACGAAATGGACCCCGATGTGCTGAAACTGCACCGTGACATTCTCGTCGAGCTTGGAGGCCATCCGCAGCCGTTGCCCGACACGCTCGGCAAGGCGCGCCTGTCGCCGCGCACCGAAACGCCGCAGCCGTAAGGAAAATGGACATGCCTGTGAACGACGATTTCAACGCAAGCGCAACGCCGCAGCCCGAAAACTACAAACTGACAATGGTGAACGACCAGTTGTTGCAGACGGCGGCCAAGCACCAGAACGGCTATGCCTATACCAACCTGACTTTCGATTTTCTGAACCGTATTGTCGTTTTCATCCCTGCCTCGGGCGACAGCCGCACCTTCACCTTTGCCGAGTTCGACGAAGGCAGCATCGAGTGGCATTACAACAAGATGCTGGAAGCCGGTAAAAAACCGCGCCCGCCCGCGCATCTCGACGGCAAACCTGGCGCATCCCGTGTAACACAAAAAGGCCTTAACCCGTGACCGTGAACCCCGATTACTTCCGCGCAAGTTCCGAAGCCGAGGCGTGGAAGCGCCTTGCAACCGCCATCAACGACGAATTCGCACAGGTTGACCTTGAAGCCGCGCGGCGGAAATCGACGGCGACGCTGTCCGAAAAAGACGCTGAAGCGGAACGCAACAAGGCGATAGAACCGGCACGCCTGCCGCTCTCTCAAGCCATCAATGCACAATGGGGCGGCTACCGCCTGCACTACACGCTCGGCCAGCTGGATACCGAAGTGTTGATGTTGCTCGCCGAAAAACGCACTGTCGGCTGGCAGGACATCCTGAATGCCAAGGCGACTTTCGGTACACCGCAAGACATTATCAATATCCAGCGTCAGGCGCAGCTTGCCGGAAGCTCGGTGAACATCACCAACGCGCTGCCCCATGCGTCAAAGCCGTTTCTTATTGTGAACGGCTTGCGCCATGAAGGAAATCTCCAGACGACCGAGCAGCTTTTGAAAATGGGCGCCGATCC
>JAYUPV010000228.1:0-4599 GCA_043759865.1 Alphaproteobacteria bacterium
CCCTTGATTCCCTGTGCTTTACGGTCTTTCCGGTTCATCGTGCGCTCCACAAGCATGCTTCCCTCCTATGAATCTTATGTAGAAGGATGCAAAAAGCAAGCCAGTTGGGGTTTTTCAGGGCTTTCGGGCGATGCTTTCGAGCAGGGGGGTGAGGTACTTTTCGTATTTCTTCCATTTTTGCACCGAATCCCCATAAAGCGGACGGCGCACCTGATCGGCGCTGGCTGTTTTCACGATACGACCGGTTTCATGGAATTTCAGGCAGCGTGCGTCCCAAGGCAGGCCGATGAATTCGACCAGCTTGCGGGTTTCGGTTTCCTGATTTTTGACAAGGCTTTCGTAATTCGCCTCATATATCGCGCCCGGAAAAATCTGTTCCCAATGTGCCATCAGCTTTTGGTAGCCCCTGAAGTAACAGCCGATGTCTTCCGCATCATATCCCCACGGCACAAGCCCTTCCGAAAACATCATCTGCCAGATGGAAAAAGCCGTATCGGCAGGGTCGCGGGTGCAATGGATGATTTTTGCGTCCGGCAGCGCAAGACGGATAATGCCGATCCACAGGAAATTCGACAGCATCTTGTCGGCCAGCCTTGTCGTGCCTGTTGCATAGCGGTCGGTGGCGGCGAGGTATTTTGCGGCGATGCCGTCCAGCACGGCAGGGGTCAGCGTTTCCGTAGTGATGGTTTCCGGTGCGCGCTGGAAACTTTCCGGTAGACTGTCGGGCAGGCAGCGCACTTCGCCGATGCCGCGCGCCTCGGGGTGGCTGGCGATGATCTGGTCGACCAGCGTTGATCCCGAGCGCGGCAGGCCGACGATGAATACCGGTCGCACGCTTCCGTTGCCTGAAGGTTTTTGGTTCATTGTGCTGCCAAATGCGCGGATCATTTCGCCGATCTGACGCGTGTATTGGGTGGCGTTGAAATAACTCGCGCCTTTTTTCAGCCGGTTGGCTTCGGCAAAATGCCGGAAAGCGTTTTCGTCGTCGCCTGCGTCCAGCAATGCGTTTCCAAGCGTGAAATGCAGTGTTGCCCGGTCGGCTGCCGGCAGGCTGCCGGATTTTTTTTCGAGCAGTAAAAGATTTTTAAATTCCGCACTCTCCGGCGGCAGTTCGTTCAGGCGCTGCAGGCTGAAATATGAGGCGATATCGGCGGGGTCGTGGCGCAGGGCGGTTGTGAGGCAGGCGACCGCGTCCTCCTTCAACCCCGCCTTGCGGTAAAAAACGCCGAGCCGCCCGAGCGTCTGCGGCGTGGGCTTCATGTCGCGCGCAAGCCCCGCAAGTCGCAGGGCTTCGTCGCGGTCGCCGGTTTCCATGGTGGCAATCGCCAGCGCCATTGTGGCGTTGCCGTTGCGCGGGTCGAGCGCGAGGACTTTTTTATACAGCGCCTGCGGCTCGTCGAACTCGCCGCGTTGTGCAAGCGCAAGGCCGAGGTCGAGCAGTGCCGCCACATTGTCAGGGTCTTGCAACAGGATAAGGCGGTAAACTTCCTCCGCCTGTTTGTGCATGCCTTTTTTATACAGCGTACGGGCATTCATGATAGCGCTGTCGGCGGCCTTTTTGTCTCTCTTGCTCATGCGCCCGCCTTGAGGGATTCGATAAGCGGGCCAAGATGCTTCTCGTATTTTTTCCACTTGCCGGCTGAGCTTGTGTAAAGAGGCTGGCGCACTTGCGGGGCGCTGGCGGTCTTGACTTGCCGTCCCGTCTTGTGAAAATCAAGGCAGCGCGCATCCCACGGCAACCGGCAGAATTCCAGCAGGCGGCGGGTTTCGCGTTCCTGCTGCGCGACCATCGTTTCGTAATTCATTTCCATGACATCGCCGGGGAACAGGGCATTCCAATGCGCCATGACTTTCCGGTAGGCGTGGTAATAGCGCCCGATATCGCGCTGGTCATAGCACCAGGGCATGCCCGCCCCGAAATTCAGCCGCCACAGCGACAGGCCGATATCGACAGGGTCGCGCGTGCAATGGACGATTTTCGCATTCGGCAGGGCAAGGCGGATAAGTCCAGTCGAGAAATAATTGAACAGCATCTTGTCGACCACGCGCCGCGCCCCGCCGCCTGCCGCCTTCGTGCGCGCAAGATACTTCGCGGCGATGTCGTCCAGCAAGGCGGGCGAGAGCGCTTCGACCAGTTGCTTCGTGATACTCGCCTGTTTCAACCCGAACAGCCCCTTTGATTCCTCGTTCGCGAAAAACCGTATGGACTGCGGCAGGAACGGCGCTTCGCCCACGCTTGTGGCATCGGGGTGGCTCGATAATATCTGATCCACAAGAGTCGAGCCGGAACGCGGCATGCCGATAATAAAAATGGCGCTTTCATCGCGGCAGCTGCCCTTGCCGCGCCATTGCCGCACGACATCGCCGTTAAAAATGCGGATGACGCTCGCAGCGTAGCTTTCAAAATTCTCGATATCATATTTTTTAAAAGTGGTTTTGCGCAGCGTATTGGCTTTTTCAAACAGCGTAAAGGCCTCGTCCGTATCGCCGATGTCCATATGCGCCTTCGCCAGTGCGAACAATATATCCGCCTCGGCATCGGCAGGGAGGGCGCCGGATTTCTGCTGCAGACGCTTTAGATTGAGAAAGTCCGGGTCGTCCGCCTTGAAAACTTTCAGTTCCTGCAATTCGTGATAGGCGCGGGTATAGTCGGGTTCCAGCTTTAGCGCGGAGGCAAGGCATTCGCGCGCCCTGTCTGGCTCGCCCGCCTGACGGTACAGCGTGCCAAGGCGCGTGAGCATGCGGGCAGAGGGGGCAAGCGTGCTTGCACGCGCTGCCAGAGCCAAAGCTCCGCTGTGGTCACCATTTTCAAGCGACAGCAAAGCGCTATGCGTCATCGCATCCCCGTTGCCGGGCTCAAGCTCGATAACTCTTTTAAAAAAGCCCAGTGCCGCTTCCATCTCGCCGCGCTGTCCCGCGAACAGGCCTAGGTTGTAAAGCGCTGTCACGCAGGACGGGTTTGTTTCAATGAGGGAGAGCAGCACAAATTCCGCATCCTGCTGACGGCCCTGCGCCAGCATCTTTTGCGAGGCTTGCAGGGCGCTCTGGGTTGCGGCATCCGTTTCGTTGCGCCGCAGCGGTGATTTCGAGCCTTTCGCGCGGCGATCCTTGCGGTTCACGTTTTTTGTCCTGCATGGATGGCATCGATCAGGGGGCCAAGATGCTTTTGGTATTTGCGCCATTTGCCGGAGGAGGCCGTGTAAAGCGGCTGCCGCACCTGTGTTGCACTCGCGGTGTTGACCTTGCGCGTGTTCTCGTGAAATTTGAGGCAAATGTCGTTCCACGGGAGGCCGCAGTGTTCCAGCAGTCTGCGGCTGGCAGCTTCCTGATTTTCAACCATCGTTTCGTAATTCGCCTCGAACGCCCAGCCGGGGAACAGCTCTTTCCAGTGATTCATCAGCTTTGTGTGCAGCCGGTAATAGCGCCCGATTTCCTGCATGTCATAAGCCCAGGGGATATTCTCGATAAAGGGGATGCGCCAGATGGACAGGCCGACATCGACAGGATCGCGCGTACAATGGACAAGGCGAGCGGCGGGCAGCGCAAAGCGCATCATACCGACCCAGAGGTAGTTGAACAGCATCTTGTCCACCACACGGCTGGCATTTCCTGCAAAGGGCTCGGTGAGGGCGAGATATTTCCGTGCGATGGCGTCAAGAGTCGCGGGCGAGAGCGAGTCAAGAAACGGCTTCGTGATGCTTGTGATGCCGGACGGAAAAAGGCCGGGTATCTCGGCATTGGCAAAAACCGGCAGGCTCTGCGGGAAATAATCCGTTTCGCCCATACTGGCAACGGCTGGATGTGAAGACAATATCTGGTCGGTCAGCGTCGAGCCCGAACGCATCATGCCGACGACAAAAACAGGACGCTCGTCGCGCCCGCTGCCCATGCTGCGGAGGCTGTCGGCGAAGGCTTTGTCAAACAGCGATATTACGTTGTCGATATAACGCTCGAATACGGCGATATCGTATTTGACGCCCGCGCGCTTCAGCCGGTTTGCCTCCGCAAGTCGCGGGAAAGCGCTGTCGCCGTCGCCTTGATCGAGAAAGATATTGCCGAGCGTGAAGCCAAGCGTGACGCGATCGTCAAGTGGTAGGTTGCCGCCTTTTTTTTCCAGCGCCAGCATGCGGGAAACATGCGTGCCGTCAAGCGGCAGTTTCTTGAGCAGCGCGAGCGCCTGATATGCGGGGATGTAATCGGGCTCGGCGGCAATCGCTTCACCGAAAAAACTTTCCGCTTCGGCAAGTCTTCCCATGATGCGCAGATGCGTGCCGAATTTTACCAGCAGCTTGGCAGAGGAAACATGGCCCCGCACTTCGTTCCATAGTTTCAGCGCACCGTCCATGTCCTGCCGGTCGAGCTTTACAAAAGCAAGCGCCACCTGGACTTGCGCCTCGCCGGGTTTGTGCTTCAGGAATTTTTCAAAGCATTGTGCTGCGCCTTCGAGGTCGCGTTGCTCGTGGCAGATCTTGCCAAGGTTGAAAAGCGCTAGAAAGTTGGCAGGTTCTGTTTTCAGTACGCGTCGGTAGAGCAAAGCGGCTTCTTCGCGTTTGCGCTGTTGTAAAAGCCCTTGTGCCTGATGTAGCAACGCTGAATTTG
>JAYUPV010000229.1:0-3471 GCA_043759865.1 Alphaproteobacteria bacterium
ATGCCAAGTGCGCACAGCTTTGCGCAATTGATGACCGGAGGTTCATGAAAAAAAGCGCTGCCTAGCGCAAGGAAGAGAGGTAGGAGGCCGCCGAAACGATGGCATCGGCCACCGCCTGCCCCGGCATCACGGGCAGGTTCTGGAGGCCGTGCTGTTCCAGCAGGGCGAGCTTGCGCAAAAGGTCGGGCGCCAGAGAGGAGAGCGACGCCTCTTCCGTCACCAGCGCGCGGATGGCCGAGATAGAGAGCAACACAACGTCTTCGGCCGCGATACCTTCCGCACCGGTTTGCGGATTTTCGCGGCCGCTGTTGTTACGGCTGTTTTTCTGCCCCGCGTCACGCGAAGAAGGCGCCGGTTTCAGGAAGTCGCCGAGTTTTGCCAGCATGCGGTTTTCTTCCTTCTTATTGCTTGAGATTCAAAAGCTCGTTCTTTTCATCATCGCGGAATTCCTTGGTTCCGTTCTGCCACAGTGCCGTGCAGGACTGGTTTTTCGGGCAGGAGTAAAGCGCGATATTGGCAACCTTGCCGGAGATCAGCGTATAGGTTTTCATTTTGCCGTCGGGATCGGGCATTTCCATCGGCTTTTCATCCTTGGTCGCATAATTGGGCGACAGGTAAATGACCATGCGGATATTGCGTTTGTTGGCTTTCAGCAGCGCTTCGACGTCTGTTTGCAACGGGCCGGTGACGGGCAGGAACTGGAAATCCATCAGCCCCTGCGGGATGACGGCGTAGTTGCGGCCGGCGAAGCTGTATTCGAAAAAGGTATTTTCCTCGAAATTCCGCACGACATAGCCGCCGCTTTCATCGCTATAGCGCGACAGGATGCCCTTGAACTGGGCGATGATCGGTTGTTCGGGCGACATGAGGCGGAAGGTGTCGAGCATCTCCTTCGGCTTTTTTTCCATGTAGTCGGCCTGCTGGTCGAAGGGCAGCTTGGTGTATTCGGGGATGAAACGCAGCCACTTCTCGAAATCTGGCACCACGCCGATGAGGCGGTGGTACAGGGTGGCGACATCGATGTTGCTGGAAATATCGGCGTAACCTTTCACGCCGATCTTGGGGCCGTCGTCTTCTTCCTGCGCGAAGGAAGTAACGGGCGCAACCATCGTCAAAGCCATGGTAAAAAAGGCTAAAAACGAGAAAACGGCAATTTTTTTCATGATGCAGACCCCCAGAATATCAAGGTATAATATAGCATGAAACGGAGAAAAGTCGAATAACCTGCGGTCCTTCCGGAGAACAGATTGGTCAAAAAAGGCACGAAATCCGGAAATAACCCCCGGGGCAGCGGCAGCGAAGACAAGGACTTATGGCAGCTTGTCACCCGCAGCGTGCGACCGATTGCCAAAAAACCGGCAAGCCCGAAGCACGCCGCAAAACCCCGCACCGCTGTGAAGGTCCACCCCGCAAAAACGGCCGCTCAGCCGCTCGCCCGCGCGCCCACCCCGCCCCCGTCTTTCACGCGGCAAGTAGCGCCGGTAAAACAGGCTGTTTTCGATCGGGGCGAAGAAGAATCGCTGCGCAAAGGCAAGCGCGATGTGGAGGCAAGGCTCGACCTGCACGGCATGACCCAGGCCGAAGCCTATGCCGCGCTCTACCGCGCCGTGCGTGCTGCGCAGAAATCGGGGCGGCGTACTTTGCTGGTTATTACAGGCAAGGGCAAAGCCGGCGGCGGCGCACTGCGGCGCATGCTGCCCCTGTGGCTGGAAGAAGGCGAATTGCAGGCGGCGGTGCTGGCCTTTGCCCCTGCGCGCCCCGAAGACGGCGGCGAGGGCGCTTTCTATGTACGCCTGCGCAAGAAGAAATAAGAAATTCTCTTAACCTATGCCTCCTGCCGGTTTCAGCAGACTGGGCTTTTTCACGGTTTCAAGCGGGCGCGGCGTGCCGCCCAGTTTTGTCAGGCGGTTGAAAACGGCCTCGAGCACGGTTTCGTCGTAATCTTCGAATTTCGTGCTGGTAATGGCGTTGCCGTTTCTGCCCAGCACCGCTTCGTTCACGCGGCGGCTTTCGAAATTGAACACGGTTTTCAGCGTGTCGCCGTCGCCGAGGTTCTTTTTCTCGACCAGCGTCTGCGCATCGGACATGGTGTAGCGTGCGTCTGCTGTCGCGACTTTCGGGGACAGCGCGACCGGCTGCGCCTTTTCCTGCACATCGTTGTTCAGCCGCGCGATAAAGGCGCTGCCGTCATGCTGCGGCGGAAAGGCGAGATTGCGCAGCGCGGAGGCCGTGATCGAGCTGTGGCCGTCCGAGTGAACCACAGCGGACTGTTCGATATCGGTGGTGAACGCGGCGGGAAAAGCAGGCGAGAAGCCGGTTTCCGCCAGAGCCTTTTTCGATTCCGCCGTCAACGTCAGAACCGCTTCCACGATATTGCCTGCTTTTTGCAGCTTAATATCATACTCCACGCCGACCTGCTTGAGGTTCTTCGCCCTGCCGGTGTCGTCGGTCGTGATCTGGTACCCGGTGGTCGAAAGCTTGTACCCGCCGTTCTTGCCGATGATTTCTGTTTCGTCATCGAAGGCAAAAATAGTCTCTTTCTGCTTGAAGCCAGCCTCTTGGGGATTTCCTGCAAATACCTTGAGCGGCGTCCTGACCTTACCTCTTTCGTAGCGCACGGCGTATTGGCGGCTGTTAACGGCATCGAGCAGATAGCGGTAACCGTTATAGCCGTCTTCGCCTGCTGTTTTTTTTGCCTCGATGGCGGGTTCTGCCGCCGGCTCAGGTTCAGCCTGTGCGATGCTCAGGCGTGCCTTGAGAGCGCCGCCGTCATGCTGCGGCGGGAAGGGCGTGGTCGCGCCGAATGTTTTCTGCGGTGGCAGGACGAGGCCGCCTGCCGTGATCTGTGAATCGAAATCGTTGGTGCCGAGCGATCCGGAAATTTCTTTGGGGAAGTTCGCATCGAAGCCGTTTTCCTGGAGCAGCGTGCGCGAGGCGGCGGTCATGGTATAGGACGCGACGGGCGGCGCGCCCGGCGTGGTGTCGAAACTCATGTCGTAATCGACACCGACCTGCTTCAGCTTGACGGGCCTGCCCTCGGAGTTGACGATGATCTGGATGGCGACGGGAGATACTTTCAGCAACCCGCCGGCCGAAGAACCGGTTTTGATTTCATCGTCGAAGGCGTAGATGGTTTCGCCGGGCTTGAAATCCGCTTTGCCGTTTTCATCGAAGACCTCGATGTTCTTGGAGGGTTTTCCGTTTTCGTACTTCACCGCATATTCGCGCGAGCCTGTGGCATCCACCAGATAGCGATAGCCTGTAAAACCGTTGTCATTGCTGGTTGCCATGATGAAGCCCCTTGAAATGCCGTTGAAAAACCTGATTTAATTTTCATAATAGTATAGATTCTCTATTATTATGTCAATCATAATCACCTTTTCCAGTCTCTCGCCAGAAAGGGGAATCTAAATAAGTCATTTATTTACAGGTGTTTAGGCTTCCGGCTTGGCGGTGAGGCCGGGGCGAGCG
>JAYUPV010000230.1:0-3329 GCA_043759865.1 Alphaproteobacteria bacterium
TTTTTGCATTGCTATCCCCTGCCGCAATAGTTTCTGGCGTTCTTGCCTTACAAATCGTAAAAATGATGTTGCGTAGCACCCTGCAACAAAATCCAAATATTAGCTCTTTAAACAAGCCATGACCCAAAAACTCCGCATCGCCTTTATGGGCACGCCTGATTTCGCCGTTGCGGCGCTGAACGCGCTGCATGGGGCGGGGCATGATATTGCGGCGGTCTATTGCCAGCCGCCGCGGCCTGTCGGGCGCGGGTTGAAACTCCAGCCGTCCCCCGTGCAGAAACGGGCGGAGGAACTGGGGCTGCTGGTGCGCCACCCGAAAGGTTTTAAAAAGAATGCTGAAGCGCGCGCCGAATTCGCTGCGCTGAATTTGGATATCGCCGTGGTCGCGGCTTACGGATTGATACTGCCGAAAGAAGTGCTAGACGCGCCGAAACATGGCTGCCTGAATATCCATGCTTCTCTCCTTCCCCGCTGGCGCGGTGCTGCGCCCATCCAGCGCGCCATTATGGCGGGTGATACGGCATCGGGCATTTGCATCATGCAGATGGAAGAAGGGCTGGATACCGGCCCCGTGCTGCTGAAGGGCGAAGTAGGCATCACCAACGCCACCACCGCGCAGACTTTGCACGACGCGCTTGCCGTGCAAGGCGGCGGGTTGATTGTGGACGCGCTCGCAAAAATCGCGGCGGGCAATGCGCCCGCGCCGCAGGTACAGCCGGAAGAAGGCGTTACTTACGCCCACATGCTGACAAAAGATGACGGCCGCATCGACTGGACAAAACCCGCCGCCGAGATTGAACGCCAGCTCCGCGCCCTCACCCCCTGGCCGGGCGTGTGGTGCATGCAGGGCGAACACCGCGTGAAAGTCCTCGAAGCTGAAATCACGGCAGGCAAAGGCAAGCCCGGCGAAATTCTCGACCGCCACTTGGTCATCGCCTGCGGCACCGGCGCGCTGCACTTGAAAAAAATCCAGCCGCAGGACAGGAAGCCGATGGACGGGTTGTCGTTCATGCACGGCGCGCACCTGAATGTCGGCGATGTGCTGGCATGACCCTCGCCCCAGGTAAAACCCGCTGGAAACTGACCATCGAATATGACGGCGCGCCTTTCGCGGGCTGGCAGCGGCAGGAGAATGCGCCGAGCGTGCAGGAGGTGCTGGAAACCGCCGTGCATAAATTCTGCGGCGAAACGGTGACGGCGCATGTCGCGGGGCGCACCGATGCGGGGGTGCATGCCGTGGGGCAGGTCGCGCATATCGACCTTGCGAAAGACACCGACGCCAAGGCCGTGCGCGATGCCGTCAATTTCCACATGCGCCCGCACCGCGTCGCTATCGTGAGCGCGGAACAGGCCGCGCCCGAATTTCACGCGCGTTTCGGCGCGTTGCACCGCGTTTACTGCTATCGCCTTGTGACGGAGCGCCGCGCCGACACGATCCTCGACGACAACAGGGCGTGGCATCTCAACATCCCGCTTGATATCGCGGCGATGAACAAGGCAGCCGGATTCCTTTTGGGCGAGCATGACTTCACCAGTTTCCGCGCCTCCGAATGCCAAGCCAAGTCCCCCTTGCGTACCATGAACCGCCTTGTGGTGGTCGAGAGCAAGGCGCCGTTCACCTTCGGCAAGCATCTCGAACTGTGGGCGGAGGCGCGCAGCTTTTTGCACCACCAGATCCGCAACATCACCGGCACGCTGAAACTGGTGGGCGAAGGCAAATGGCAGCCGGAAGATGTCAAAGCCGCGCTCGAAGCCCGCGACCGCGCCAAGGCCGGCCCCACCGCCCCCGCTTGCGGGCTCTATTTCGTGCGGGTGGATTACGCCGACGGCAATTTCACGCGCGGTATCGACAGCCTTATCTGACATCACCGACAGAACCAGCAGCACCACCGCGAAGATCATCGCCAGCACCGCGCCTGCGGGGTGGCTCTTGCTCTCGGCTTTTCGGGAGAGGCGGAGGTTTGCTGTATTTGCTTTTTGCATCGGGCAGTCCTCCTTCCTGATTTTAAGCATACGGGATTCGCGAATTAAAAGCAAGTAAATATTGCGATATAGTCAATACGCTTTTTATATCAGGGACATGCTTTACCGGCCTCTCGCCCTCCCCCCTCGCCTCATCTCTTCCCTCCTCTTCGACGCGCCGTATGCCAAACCAGCCCGACCCGCCCAATCTGCGATTTTCAACACCCCTTTAGAATTATGTGAAATAGATATGTATAAAAAACTTATACATAATCTTGACACGCTCCGTACGGCTTGGTATTTGAGTCGCAACTTGTGCAAAAACGAATTTCATTCAAAAACCCATTCCCGAGGAGAGACCCATGAAAGGCTTTAACCTGAGAGCAAAACTTCTTTCCGCGAAAGACCGCGTGACGGGTGCGCTGGCACTTGGCGTTGTCGCCATTGACGCAGCCGCAGGCAACGCAATCGACGCCGCGACCGGCATCACCACAGCCGCGCAGGAAAAAGTTTCCGGCATCAAAACCGCCGTCACCGAAAAAGTCGGCCAGACAGTCGGCACAGTAAAAGACAAGACATCGGAAAAACTCGGCCAGCTCGGCGAAGCGATCGACACCCGCGCCAGCAAGGTCAGCGCAGCGGCATCCGAATTCGGTGCCGCCGCAAAACGCCGCCTTGGCTCGAAACCCGTTGTCGTCGCAGCCCCCGCTATTGTCGCCGAAAAGCCGAAGGCAAAGAAAATTACCGCGAACAAGCGCAAGCCCGCCGCTAAAAAACCCCGCTAATCGTTCATTAATTCATTCATAGGAGCAAATACCATGTCATCATTCCTGCGCAAACTGCTGAAAGACGGCGCCGAAATCGCCGCTGCTATCGTTGAAAAAGGCGTTGACGAGCTGGAGCGCGCAGAACTGCGCCGCCGCCAGTTCGGGGAAAAAGCCGTGAAAAAAGTCGGTGATGTCGTCGAAGCCGTTGAAAAACGCCGCGAAGCCTTTGACCAGCGCACCGAACAGCGCCGCAAAGAATTCGCGAACGTCCTTGGCGATCTGCTCGGCGAAGTGCTGGGTGGCGGCGACGTGAGCATCGAGCCTGACACGACCGTCAAGCCGGTTCCCGCAAAGCTCGACAAGCCCGCATTCAAGGCACCGGCCGCGAATGAAGTCAGCATCGAGCCCGACCCGTCGGTCAAGCCCGCCAAAAAGCGTGCGGCCCCGAAAAAGAAGCCCTCGGCTGGTAAAAAACTAACCCGCTAAGCCGCTGGACATCCTTAAAAAAGGGCCGCCTGCACATCGGGCGGCCCTTTTTTCATCCCGTAAAACCTTGACGTTTTACGGGGTTTTCCCTACCCTCACCCTGTTCATTTTTTT